>CAIQVX010000325.1 GCA_903875275.1 uncultured beta proteobacterium
GGTTTACCCTGATGGCATTCTGGCCACCCAGTCTTACCACCTTGACGGCAACAAGCTCTACGGTCCCGGCATCGCCGACGACAAGGGCGGCATGGCGGTGATCCTGCACTCGCTCTCGCTGCTGAAAGACCTTGGCTGGCGCGACTATGCCAGCATCACCGAGCTGTTCAATGCGGACGAAGAGATTGGTTCCGCCGGCTCTGGCGAAACCATTGCCGCACTGGGAGCGTTAAACGACGTGGTGCTCTCTTACGAGCCGACTGCCGCCAAACAGTTTGCCAAGGACGAAGGCGTGCTGCTCGGCGCGGCGGGCGCCACCCAGGCAACGCTGGAGGTCAAGGGTCGTGCCTCACACGCTGGCGCAGCGCCTGAACTCGGGCGCAATGCGCTGATCGAGCTGTCCTACCAGATGCTGGCCACGCAGGATGTGGCCAAGGGCATTCCCGGTGCGCAACTGAACTGGACCTACGCCCAGGGCGGCCTGGTGCGCAACCAGATTCCGGAGCGCGCCCATGCCTTTGGTGATGTGCGCCTGACCGCACCCGGCGCCTCCGAGAAACTGCTCGCCGCGCTGCAGAGCAAGATCAAGGAGAGCAAGCGCGTTCCTGAGACCGAGGTCAGTGTCACCATCGCCGTCGGTCGCCCGCCCTACCTTGGCGGTGAGCGCGGCCTGGCGCTGGCCAAGCGCGCACAAAGCATCTATGCCGAACTGGACGGCCGCAAGCTTTTGCTGCACCCGATGACAGGCGGTGGTACCGATGCGGGCTACGCCAGTGTGTCCGGCAAGCCTGCGGTATTGGAAAGCATGGGACTGCCCGGCTGGGGTTACCACGCCAAAGACGAGTTCATCGAGATCGATGCCATCGTGCCGCGCCTGTACCTGACAGCGCGCATGCTGCAGGACCTTGCAAAAAACCCGGTCCGGTAGGGGCCGTCGCTGCGGACGGGGTGGACGATCAGCCTCTGGCGGAGGCTTGCTGCCGACGCCGCGCGGTGAAGCCCAGCAGCCCCAGACCGGCCAGCATCATCGCGTAGGTTTCGGGCTCCGGCACGGCAGTGACAGAACTCAGATAAAACTGGTTTGCATTGCTGCCACCGAAGCGGAAGTAGAAGTCGGTGCCGGTTTGATTGAGCGCGAACTGGCCATTGTT
Source organism: uncultured beta proteobacterium (assembly GCA_903875275.1). Lineage (GTDB taxonomy): Bacteria > Pseudomonadota > Gammaproteobacteria > Burkholderiales > Burkholderiaceae_C > Rhodoferax. The sequence goes on from CAIQVX010000325.1 coordinate 1,152, forward strand.
TGCCGGCAGCAACGCGCTTATCCAGTTCGTGCCGTTCAGACTGTATTCAAAAGTGGCCCCTGAGGTCCAGCTGGTCGTGTTGTGCCCGTCCGAGCGCAACCCGATTGACGACAGCGTGACCGCCTGATTGAACTGAAGCTTGAGCGCTTCCCCTGTTGTGATGTTGTCGTCGGAAGTATTGCCCAACTGATGGTAGACACCCAATCCTGCGCCAATGGCATTGCTTCCCGCGAGCAGCCCGTTGTACGCATCTTCGTGATCCTGTACCACCGCCGCATTGCTGCCGAATGTGCTGCCACCGTCGGCGGAGGCCGTTGCATTCACGGAAAGGGCACCGCTTTGAAAGCTCAGGGTTCCATTGAGTGCCGCGCTGCTGCACCGGTCGCCACCGGTACACAGGACACCGTTCGTTGGCAGAAAGCCCGTGCTGACGCTGTTACGGTACTTCAGGTTGGCAAAGTCGAACACCGTCTGTGCCGACGCCGATCCGGCGATCACAGCAAACACACCTGCAATCAGCGATTTGGTGAAAATTGACTTCATGGCGACTCTCCTTCAGTGGTTGTATGAGTTGGCAACGGCTCGATGGGTCAATTCTGAAACGGCTGATAAGCGATGAACATGAGACCGAGCTACCCTTTGTCTAGTAGCTTGTGGCCAGCGATTCGTTCAATTCACTAGTACCTCTGAATCACTCGTCGCACGCATGCAAGGGCTGCAGCCGGGTACCTGATCTCACGCCGCCAGCTTGCGGCGGCGCGCCGTCAAGCCCATCAGGCCCAGACCGGCCAGCATCAGGGCGTAGGTTTCAGGCTCTGGAACCGCAGCCACAGTGGCACCAATGGCTCCAGTCGTACCGGACAGGTTCACCACGTCGGCGGCAAAGTAAGCCGCCGTTCCGTTGCCGCTGGAAAGTTGGGCAAATTCAGACACCAGGGCGTTGCGGACCGTGAAGTTCAGCGGGTCCACATAGCCACCGCCCGAGCCGCCACGCGTGCAATCGTTCACACAGTTGATTTCGTAAGTGAAGGTGCTGAAGGGCGAGTTGCTGGTTCCGACCGCAACGCCAAAGGCATTGTTGAGGCCGTTGGCAAAGCTGATGCCACCGACATCGGCCACGGAGGAGGCGCCACCCAGGTTGAAGGAGAAAATGGAATGCGATCCCGTCTGCACAAAATTCAGGTCACTGCGCAGTGAAACGCTCACCAGCACGTCGCTGGCGTTCTGCGTCAGGGTCACCGACCCGAAAGAACCCGAGCCAAAGGCGGACACATCCGTGGCGTTGAGCGAGTAACTTGCCGACTGGGCGCCAGCGCCGAACGACACGCAGGTCGCAGCCATGGCCAGACAGACGTTGATCAGGGATTTGGGCAGATTCATAAGGGCTCACAGACAGGTTGATCGATGAGTCCATTGTTCGGCGCACCACTGAAAAACGGAATGACGCCCGGGAACCGTTCCTCTGGTAGCTTGCTATCAGGAATTGGAGGCCTGCCTCTCGTACATACAGACCAGTCGCCACCCGGGACCAGCCCATTGGGATTAAGATGAACACCATGTTGGCAGGCACCCGGTAGCATGCAGCGCCTGCGGTACGGGTCGAATTTCCACTTTCAACAGGATCGTTACTATGAAGTCCGGATTTGCTGCTTCGCTGTTGGTTTGTGCTGTCTTGTCGATCGGGGCCACCGCCTCCGTGCCGGCGCTGGCCGCCAACGACGCCTCGGCGGCACTGAGCGCCGTGTCTGCCATGCCCCTGGCCTCAATCGTTCTGGGAACCAGCACGGTCGCCGGCGCCCTGGTTGCGGCGCCCGTGGCACTGTCCACCGCAGGCGCCGTTCTCACGGTGAAATCTGTGGAACTGTCGGCACGAGGCACGCTCTTTCTGCTCGAGCGCGCGTCCGACGGGGCACGGGTCAGCGTCGAAGTGGCCGGCAAGGTGGGCTCGGCTGCATCGGTGGTGGCGGGCACCGTGGTGTCGGTTGCCATCATCGGTGCCGGCACGGTCCTGTCCGTGGCCGGTGAAGTGATTGCCTTCATTCCGAACGCGGTCGGGCAGACACTCCTGCACAACGAAAGTGTGACCAAGTGAAGACCGTATTGCGGCTGGCGGCTTCAGCCATCTGTTGTCTGCTGCTGGGTTCGCCGGCACAGGCAGGGCGGACTTGCGCCGAGCCGCAGCCCTTGAAGCCCGAAACCGTGATCCGCGCGCTCGATCTGGCGCTGCGGACGGCGCAGTCCCTGGATGCCAGTGGCGCAAAAGTGCTGGTCCTGGCCCGAGCCGGTCAGGACCTGAGAAAGTACCGCCTCTACTATTCCCATCTGGGTTTTGCCTACCAGCACAGCGATGAACAGGGGGGGCACGTCTGGCGCATCCTGCACAAGCTCAACCAGTGCGGCAGCGCCGATTCAACGGTCTATCGCCAGGGGCTCGGTGATTTTTTCATGGATGACTTGTGGCGAATGGAAGCCGCCTGGATGATTCCCGCGCCCGAGGTGCAGCGCAAGTTGCTGGCTGTGCTGACGGACGAGCAGCGCATGGTGCAAATGCATGCCAGGCCCTACAGCATGGTCAGCTACGTTTGGGGGCTGAAATACCAGCAGTCCAACCAGTGGGCGCTTGAAACCCTGGCGCTGGCGCTGGACCCCGAGCAGCCCACCAACGGCGGAACCCGCGCCCGGGCGCAGCAGTGGCTGCAGGGCCAGGACTACCGGCCGGGCGTCCTCAACATCGGGGCCCTCAAACGCCTTGGCGCACGCATGACCGCAGCCAATGTGGCTTTTGACGACCACCCTGACGAGAAGCGTTTCAGCGACCGGATTGAAACCGTTACGGCAGACTCATTCTTCAACTGGATGACACGCGCCGGGCTGACAAACCAGCCCCTGCAAAAGATCAACTAGGGCGGGGGACCCCTGCCACGCTCGCCAGATGATCCACCAGCAGACGTGACGCCGGCGACAGGGCGTGCGCGTCCATAAAGCAGATGACATAGTGGCGCTGTGCCCACGGTTCAGCGAGCGGGATGACTGCCAGCTTGAAGGCTTCACTCAGAGGCTCTGCAACCTCTCTGGGTGCAATGCAGATACCCAGTTCGTCTCCCACCGCCCGCAGTGCCCCTTCGAAGTTGGACACCTCCATCCGGTACCGAACCGATTGGGCCGGGATCACCCTTCTACGTTCCAGCACCGACTCCACGGCACGCGTGCTGCGCATGCCGATGTGCTCAAACTCCAGACACTCCTCAATCCGAAGCTGCGTGCGCTTGGCCAGAGGGTGTCCTCTGGAAGTGACGACCGCCAGATGATCCGAACGGTAAGGCAGTGTCTGCAAGCCCGCGGTATCAACCCGGTCCCACAACACCGCCAGCATGGCGCTGCCCTCGCGCAGCGCCAGCACCGCCTGGGGGGTTGACTGCTCTTCCAGCCGCACGCTTAGCGCGGCATGCGCGGGCGTCTTCAAGAAGCTGCTGATATCTCGGTGCAGGTCGCCCGCAACCAGCGACGAGTTCGCTATCAACCACACCACGCCCGTCGTTCCTTCGGTGTAGGCCGCCACGTCCAGCGTGGCCTGGCGCGTGGACTCCAGAATTCGGCGCGCATGCTCCAGCAAGGTCTGACCGGCGCCGGTGGGGTGCACGCCACGGCTGATGCGCTGGAACAAGGGTGTTCCCAGATCCGACTCGAGCTTGCTTAGGCGCTTGCTGATGGCCGACGGGACTGTATTTTCAAGTGCCGCAACCCGCGCGATGCTGCGCGCGTCACACACCGCGACAAACAGCCTCAGTGTCGTCAGGTCAAAGTCTTTCATCACGGTCGTGCCCTCCTAATTCGAATTGCACCTATCTTTTGCGTTCCCGTTTGGAACATCACAACGCCAAATCGGTCACGTTATTTCCAAGAGAACTGAATATGATTCATATATTGTCATTTTTTAGTATTTTTTAGTAATTATCAATGAACAACGAAAATCGGACCCGATCCTGTTGCGAAGTCAACGCACCCGCAGGGGGATGCCACGGCGGACGCCTGTGCCCGGCGCGCCGCCAGCGTGAGTTGATACCGACACTGATCCTGGTGAGCGCCAGCCTGGTCATTCTGGCCCTGACCCTGACCCTGACCTTGCCTCAATAAACCGTACGCTCCCCCGAGCGCCCGCCAACGCTGGTACTTGCAGCTGCCGTCTGATCAAGCGAAGCTCCCGTCATCCTCCGGATCTCCGCATTGATGGAATCGACATTGGCGGGCTTGAAAAGCACGGAGATATTGGAATTGGCCAGCTTGCGCATCAAGTCCGGGCTGGTGTCGCCGGTCAGAAGTATGGAGGGCAAAGCCCTCCCAAACACCCGCCTCAGTTCCGCAACCACGTCCAGGCCGGTCTCACCGGCAGCCAAGCGGTAGTCAGAAATCAGAATGTCCGGGGCCAGATCACCGAGTTTCTTCATCAAACCGGGGCCACTGTGAGAGGCGCACACCGTGTGCCCCTGACCTGTCAGAACCGCAGCGAGCGCTTCCCTGACCATGTCGTTGTCCTCCACCAGGGCCACTCTGACGCCCAGCGGTCGGCCGGGCTCGATGGCAGTAGCCACCAGGGCGGTGACAGTGCCGAGCGGTAACTCAATCGCAAACATCGATCCATGTCCCTGGCGCGAGCGAACCCGAATCTCCAGCCCAAGCAGGGCGGCTGACTTGGCCGCGATGGAAAGTCCCAGACCGCTGCCGCTGTTGCGTGCGCCGTCACCAAGCTGACTGAACTCTTCAAAAATAAGTTCGGTCTTGTCTTCGGGAAAACCGATACCGGTGTCCCACACCTCCACCCACATCCTGCCTGAGCGGCGGCGGGTGGCAATCAGCACGCGCCCGCGCTGGGTGTACTTGACCGCATTGGCGATGAAGTTACCGAGAATTCTGCGCAACAGGTTCGGGTCCGTTCTGACGATGGCATCCGATGCCCGCAGGCGCAAGCCGATGTGCTTTCGGCTCGCCTCAGCCGCATGAACGGACACAAGTTCATTCAGGAGTTCATTGACCGAAAAGTCACTTGCCACGGCAGTGACAACCCCAGCGTCCAACTTGGACGCATCAAGGACGTCGTCCAGCAGTTCACCCAGACTGCCCACACACAGCTTGATGTTCGTCACCAGTGCCTGCTGATCGCGACCCACAGCATCTGCCAGCAGATTGACGTAGGCCGTGAGTGCCATCATGGGTTGGCGCATATCGTGGCTCGCGGCGGCAAGAAAGCGCGACTTCGCATCATCCGCCTTCTCGGCCCGGGCCTTGGCGACGATCAGTTCCTTTTGCGCGAGAACCCGTCGCGTCTCGTCACGCACCACCACCACCGCCGTATCGACGGAATAGGGAGCAACGCGCGCCTGAAAATGCCGTTCCCCTGCCACTGTCTGCTGCGAAAAACTCATCTCCTGCACAGTCCCCTGATCCAGCGCTTGCTCTATCGACTCCCTGAATCTGCCGGCATCGATGGCAGGATCGGGATTTGAATTGGCTGCCGCCGTCAAGGCCCGGTTTGAAGACTCTCTGGCCATCACTTTTCCGTCACGCCGGATGGTGAGAATCATGTCCGACAAGGCACTCAGGAGCGTCTTGTTTTTTCTGTTGGAGACTTCGAGCTGATGGGTGCGCTCGCTGACCCTTGCCTCCAGCGTCGCATGCAACTCCTGCAGTCTGGCCGCCATCTGGTTGAACGCGCTGGCCAGCGTCTCGATTTCGTCACCCGTGTGCACCACGATGCGGTGATCAAAGGCTCCCTGGCCAAGCCTCGTGGCACCGTGCTCCAGCGTCCTGATCGGCCTGACCACCCGGCGCACCACGATGACACAAACCCAGACCGTGACGACCACACTCAGCAGGAGCAGCAAGGCGCTGCGCCACGCCTGCGCGACCAGCGGCCGGTAGGCTTCAGACGTTGGCTCCTCCAGCAAAACGCGCCAGCCAAACTCCGGAATGACCCAGGACGTTGTCAGCACCGGAACGCCATCAAAACTCAGGGCGTCCGGGTCCTGCGGACTCTGATCGCCCGGCACCTTGCTTCGAATGGCAGACATGACCTGCGGCAGGGCAGAGAAGCGCTGCTGAAAACGCATCGCCCTGGGGTTGGAATGCGCGAGCAGGCGCCCCTGTTCGTCAACAATATAGGCCTGTGCGGTGGTCCCCCTTGTTATGCTGACGATGACGTCATTCAGGATCTGGAGGTCAATTTCGGCCACGGTAATTCCTGCCGCTTGCGGTCCAACCGCCATGGCAACGCTCATAAAGAGTCCGTTGTCGCGCCAGTAGGCCGGGCTGGTGTACGGCCTTCCCGACTTGACGGCGCTGAAATTCGCCAGGCCGGGAAAGTCCCGCGCGTTGCCAAGGGCACTCTCACTGCGAGGCGAGGCCCGCATCACCTCCCTGCCCTCGGGGTCAAGCAACAGAACCCTGTTGTAATAATCGGTGCTGGTCAACAACTGAACTTCAGCGATTCGACGCTCCAGCGCCGCCACGCCAGGTCGGTTGGTGGTTGTGAAGGTGATCGCCTGTCTGATGTGATTAAGGTGGTGGCTGATGTCACTGGCCACGCCGTGGACTTTTTCCTGATTAAGTCTGAGCAGTGCCTGCTTGCTTTGCTGATAGGAGGCGAGAACGTCCCACAGGCCGATCACCAGAAGCGCAGCCCCCATCAGCGCGCCAAAACGCAGCGCGTACTGACGGAACAGAGACCCCCGGACGACTTGCAGCATCTACGTACTCGCAGGGATCATTCAAAGGCCTTGTCGTTGGGACGATTGAAGAGTTCGATCATTGCATCACTCAGGGGCATCCCCAGGTTGAGGCCATCAGGAGGTATCGGCGACTGAAACCACTTGCGATAAATGAGCTGAGCCTCTCCCGACTTCATGACTCTGGCAATTTCCCGGTCAACGACCAGCTTGAATTCGGGGTCGTCCTTGCGCATCATGCAACCATAGGCCTCAAGGGACAGGGGTTTGCCCGTAATGACCCAGGACCCCGGCTGCCAGGCCAGGCTGCGAACGCCATAGAGAACTGCGTCATCCATGACATAGGCATCGACCTGCCCCGACTGAAGCAGTCCCATCACGGTCGCGCTCCTGCGCTGCGGATGAAGAATCACTTTCCTGGCTTGGTCCTGTCCGCCAGCCAGCTTGCGAAGCGCGTCTTCCGATGTCGAATCCTGCTGCACCGCCACATTGCGTCCCGCCAGATCGGCAAATTCCTTGATGCCGGACTCCTTGTGTGTGAGGATTCGTACACGCGTGACGAAAATGCTGTTGGAAAAGGCAACCATCTTCTGTCGCTCCAGCGTATTGGTCGCCGTGCCACATGAGATGTCGACATCTCCATCCTGGACCGCAGTAAAACGATTGTGCAATTGGGCCAGCACAGGCTTCACGCGCAATCCCGGCAACTTCAACTCGCGCCGCACCGCTTCCGCGATCTTCAGCGAAAAGTCATGCGAATAGCCCAGGACTTCAATGTCATTCGTGGCATACACAAAAGGGGCTTCCCATTTGTTGTAGGCCATCGCAATGGATCCGGTTTCCGCGATCTTGCGCAGGGTCCCGGTGGCGTTCGGGGACGCCGCCCCGGAGTGAAACGGCAGCGTCGAAGCCAGGGCTGCGATCAGCAGCATGATCGGCGATATGAGAAGTCTTGACATGATTTGACAATGCTACATAAATCCGAGTGGATCGCTCATTCTGCCATCGCCGAAAAGTTGTCCGATTTTGAATATCCCGCTGATGTGAAAAATGAAGGGTCCCCCCACCTTGACAGCGAGGAATCCGGACGGAATGTCTTCGGCAGTGTCGCCAGCAATGTCATCGAACTGGGTAGGGCTGTGCGTCATAGTCATGATTGTCGCGCCTGCGGTCCTCAGGCCCAAAGCGTCTTCATGATCTGGGCAAAATTCCGTGCCCGTTGCGCACCGGCCTGCGGCTCATCAAGCCGTTTGCGGCCCGCCACATAGACCTCGGAAATGCGGGCGTCAGGGCTGGAAAACACCAGTGCATCAAGCACATGGCCTGGCGGCACGCCCAGCAGTGAAGGAGATTGATCGTCAAGCACCAGAAAATCGGCCCGCTGACCCAGGCGGATTCCACCCAGGCGCACGCCGCTGGCTGCGCTGCCGCCGCCAATAGCGCCTTGCAGCAGTGCGCCAGCCGTTGAAGACGCCCCAGCGGCCCGACCCGCCAGATTGCGTTGACGTCGCGTCATGCGCTGGGAATACTCCAAAAGGCGCATCTCCTCAGTCCAGCACCGGGTGACATGGCTGTCCGAGCCGATGGACCATCGCCCCCCGGCATCGGCATACGCCAGCAGGTCAAACACCCCATCGCCCAGATTGGCTTCCGTACTGGGGCAAAGAACGATGGAGGCGCCGCTCTGGCTGACAGCCTTCAATTCAGCCACTGTGCCGTGGGTGGCATGAACCAGATTCCATCGTGCGTCAAGGCGCAGCTTCGTCAGCAGATGCTCGATCGGCCGCTGCCCTGTCGCTGCGATGCAGTCCTGCACCTCCTGCGTCTGCTCCGCCACATGGATGTGGATTGGAAGCTGCTCGCGCCGGGCATGGGCGTCAAGTTCCCTGATGGCACCCAGGTCTGCCGCGCGCAGCGAGTGCACGGCCAGACCCACATGAAACAGGGAACCGGGTGCACTCTGCGCCCTGAGCTGTTCCACCAGACGCAGCACGCTGTCGGGCGTCGAGGCAAAACGACGCTGGTTCGTCTGCAAAGCGGTCGCACCGAAGCCAGCGTGCATGTACAGCGTCGGCAAAAGCGTCAAGCCGATGCCGACGCTTCGCGCCGCGCGCACCAGCGCCAGTGACATCTCCAGCGGATCCGCCTCGGGCTGGCCGTCAGCCGCGTTGTGCAGGTAGTGGAATTCGCAGACCTGGGTGTAGCCCGCCGCCAGCAGTTCCGCGTAGAGGAAACACGCGATGGCCTCCAGTTGATCAGGACTGATGCGACTGGCCACCGAGTACATGCGCTCGCGCCAGCTCCAGAAATCATCACTGGCCGCCGCCGGACCGCTGCTGCGCTCCGTCAAGCCGGCTATGGCACGCTGGAAGGCATGGCTGTGCGCGTTCACCACACCCGGCAGCACCGGAGCCGGCAAGACCCTGGCACCAAGACGCTGCGCCATTGGCACATCGGCCCGAACCTGGTCCCAGTGACCGTCGGCGCCAATTCCCAGCAACACGTCGCGCGCCCAGGCCCCCTCGACCCAGGCGTGTGTCGCAAACAGCGTAACCGGCCTAGCGCTCATACAGTTTCTGGCAAGCCGCCATGGCATGGCAGATCATGTTCCTGAGCTGGGGCTGGACGGCGCGCGCCAGATCCGGCTCAAACACAAATGGCGCGTCTTCACGCATGTAAACAAAGCGGCACATCTCCAGTTGCACCGCGTGAATCCGGCTCTGGGGATCGCCGTAATGCCGGGTGATGTAGCCCCCCTTGAAGCGACCGTTCAGGACATGGCTGAACTGCCCGGTGCCCGCACAGGCCGCCACCACAGCGTCTGCCACCGAGGTATCGGCACTGGTACCGCCGGCGGTACCAATATTCAGTCCTGGCAAGATCCCCTCGAACAACCACGGCAGTTCCGAACGGATGCTGTGAGCATCCCATAACAACGCGTATCCATGCTGCGCCCTGATCCTTTCGAGTTCCGTCGCCAGAGCCTGGTGGTAAGGCGCCCAGTAATTCTGGCGACGCCGTGCGCGTTCCTGCAGATCGGGCTCACGACCCGGCTTGTAGAGTGGATCGCCCGTAAAAAAACGGGTTGGACAGAGTTCGGTGTTGGAGGCGCCGGGGTACATCGGAGCGTCGTCGGGCGGACGGTTCAGGTCGATCACGTAACGCGAATAGCAAGGCTTGATCACGCTGGCGCCTATGTCATCCAGGAAGTCATAGAGCAGGTCCAGATGCCAGTCGGTGTCTTCCACGGACAGCGCGCGGATGGAGTAGGCGTCGTGCAAATCGGCCGGAATCTGGGTGCCGATGTGGGGCATGCTCACCAGCAGGGGCGAGTCTCCACGATGCAGTCCGAAAGTCATTGTTGTTCACCCTTGAATACTGTTTGAAGACAGGGATTGGCACCGAACGCGTAGCTGAGCTGCGCCGGTTCCTGCACATTCCACAAAACAAAGTCGGCGCGTTTGCCGGTGGCGAGCACACCGCGGTCACTCAGACCCAGCGCCTGCGCCGCATTGCGTGTGACGCCTGCCAGTGCCTCCTGCGGCGTCATCCGGAACAGCGTGCACGCCATGTTGAGCATCAGCAACAGCGAGCTGCAGGGCGAACTGCCCGGGTTGCAGTCGCTGGCGATGGCCATCGGTACACCGTATTGGCGCAACAGGGCCACGGGTGGCACTCTGGTTTCACGCAGGAAGTAAAACGCGCCCGGCAGCAGCACGGCCACCGTACCGGCCTGCGCCATGGCCTGCACACCGGACTCTGAAAGCCACTCCAGATGATCACAGCTGAGGGCGCCAAAGCCTGAAGCCAGCGCCGCGCCCGCGCTATCGCTGAGCTGCTCGGCATGCAGCTTGACTGGCAGGCCGAGCGCCCTCGCCGCCTCAAACACGCGCCGGATCTGCGCCGGACTGAAGGCAATGGCCTCGCAAAAGGCATCGACAGCATCCACCAGACCTTCAGTGTGCAGCAGTGTCAGCATGCGCAGCACTTCGTCGATGTAGTCATCGCCGCGACCGGCGAACTCGACCGGGACGGCGTGCGCTCCCAGGAATGTGTTGCGAATCCCCACCGGATACTGCCGTGCCAGCGCCCGCATCACCTGCAGCATCTTGCGCTCGCCCGCCAGCGCCAGAGCGTAACCGGACTTGATCTCCACGGTGGTCACACCCTCGGCAAGCAACTGGCGCAAGCGCCACCCACTTTGCGTCATCAACTCCTCTTCACTTGCGGCGCGGGTCGCGCGCACGGTGGAAGCGATGCCACCGCCCTGACGCGCAATAGCCTCGTAGGTCGCGCCATTCAGTCGCAACTCGAATTCATCGGAGCGATTGCCGGCGTACACCAGATGCGTGTGACAGTCGATCAGTCCGGGAGTGATCAGGGCACCGGCTGCGTCGTGCTGCTCGCCAACACGCGCCATCAGCTCCGGCGGCAGCGCCGTTCGCGCCCCCACCCACTTCACCAAGGCTCCTTCAACCAGCAGCGCCGCATCCTCGATCAGACCGTAGGGTCGATCCACCATGGCCTGCATGGTAGCGACACGGCAGTGCTGCCAGAGTTTCAGACTCATGCCTCCATCTCCATCCACAGCGCATCCTCACCGCACAAATCCAGCACGGACCCGCCAGCACAGGTCTGCCAGGCCAGACTGTGTGCCTCAAGCGGCAAGGGAACATGGTCAAGCATCACCATGCACGGCGACCCGGCCGCGTAGACTGCAACCGTCCTGGAGCGATCAAGAACGCACTGATCATGGCCGGACAAGCGCTTCATTCGCGTGCCGGATCGTGCGCCGCGCAGCATCAGATTGAAATCCTGCGTGCTGCCATCGATCAGTTCGCAGCCGACGGCGCTGGCACCGTCAAAGCACAGGGGCGCACTGCTGCGCGTCAGCTCGTGCACCTGCCCACCCAGTTGCAGGCGAACGCCCTGGCCCGTGAGCACCGCAAACCAGCGCTGCACGCCTTCATAGCTTGAGAACGGTCCGCTGCGGGCCACTTCGGCCACCGACAACCGCCAGAGCCAGTCGGTGCTGCCGCTCGGCCAGGCCACAAGTTCACGTGTCACCCCCCCACCGTTGCGCCAGGGCGTCGGTGTCACGTCGGCAAGATGAACAATGTTCCAGCTCATAACTCGAATTTTCCTCGAAAGCTGTAACGCTGGCCCGGGTAAACGTGGCGTGCCACGCTCGCCACATGCTGACCGCTGACGGTACGCCGCGTCATCACCAGACAGGGTTCACTGCGTTTGATGGCCAGACGCCTGGCCTCCTGAGCGCTGGGCAGAGCGGCCTCAATCGAGTAACTGGCCTCGGTCAGGGGCGCCTGCTCCAACAGATAACGGGTTGGCGTGGTCGTCCCGAAATCGACCTTCAGGTAGTCAGGGGCGGCCGCCGGATTGACATGCCGGTCTTCCAGCAGCATGGGCACGCCATCCTCGGTGTGCACCATAACGGAATGAAACACCGGTTCGCCACCCTGCAGGCCCAGCCACTGCGCCAGCACGGCATCGGCTCGCTGCGTCTCAATCACCAGAACCTGCGTGCCGTGGCTGTGCCCGCGTTCCAGAATCTCTTCGTGGATATCGCGCACCGCCAGGGTGCTCGAGATGCGATGCAACTGCGCCACCACCGTGCCCGAGCCCTGAACCCGGGTGACCAGACCCTCCACCGCCAACTCCTTGACGGCGCGGTTCACCGTCATGCGGCTGACGCCAAACTGCTGCTGCAGCGCCGCTTCGCTGGGCACGGCGTCGCCCGCTCGCCAGCATCCCTGCATGATCCGACCCCGGACAAAGGCTTTGACCTGCTGGTAGGCGGGCAGCTTGCTGTGCGGCATCTCAGGTGCGGCTCAGCACCGCGCGCAGGAAGTCACGCGTGCGCGCCTGCGTCGGGTCGGTGAAGATGAGTTCGGGCGGACCGGCTTCAATCAAGGCGCCTTCATCCATCACCACCACCACATCACCGACCTCCCTCGCGAAATCCATTTCGTGGGTGACGACCATCATCGTCATCCCCTCGCTCGCCAGCAGCTTCATGACCTGCAGCACTTCGCCCACCAGTTCCGGGTCCAGCGCGGACGTGGGCTCATCAAACAGCATCAGCTGCGGCCGCATCGCCAGCGCCCGTGCGATCGCCACCCGCTGCTTCTGTCCGCCAGACAGACTTGCCGGCATGGCATGCGCCTTCTCTGAAAGACCGACCTTGTCGAGCAGGGCCAGGGCCTCTTTTTGTGCCTGCGCTCTGGCCACACCACGCACCTTGCGCGGACCCACCGTGATGTTGTCGAGCACGCTCAGATGGGGAAACAGGTTGAAGGACTGGAACACCATGCCGACGTCCTGACGCAACTGATTGAGCGCGTTCTCGTCGAGCATGCTGCCACCTTCGGTCAGGGTCTGGCCGCAGATGTCAATGCGCCCGCTGTCGGCCACCTCGAGCCCGTTGCAACAGCGCAAGAAGGTGCTCTTGCCGGATCCACTGGGCCCGATGATCACCACCACCTGCGAGGCCTGCACTTCAAAGTCAATGTTGTGCAGCACCACATGCTGACCAAAGGACTTGCGCAGGCCGCGAATGCTGACAACCGGTTTTTGCGGGCTCATTGCACCATCCCTCCGGCGCGAAGGCGCTCTTCGATGCGGCGCAAAGCCAGGGTGGTGAGTCCGGTCAGGACGAAATACATGACGGCAATGGCCAGATAGACCTCCAGCGAGCGGTAACTCACGCTGATGATCTTCTGCCCCTCGTGCATCAGGTCGTGGATTGTGAGCAGCGACACCAGCGCCGAGTTCTTGATCAGTGCAATGAACTCGTTGCCCAGCGGCGGAATCATTCGCACCAGCGCCTGTGGCAGGATGATGTTGCGCATGGCGGCGCCGTAGGACATGCCCAGCGAGCGCGCAGCTTCCATCTGGCCCCGGTCGATCGACTGAATGGAACCGCGAACGATCTCCGACACGTAGGCGCCGGAATAAATGCCCAGCCCGATCACTCCGCAGAAAAATGCGGGCAGCAGGATGCCGAACTGCGGCAATCCGAAGAACAGCAGAAACAGTTGCACCAGCAAGGGCGTACCGCGAATGGCCGCCACGTAGCTGGTGCACAGTGCGTAGACGATGCGTCGCTCGGGCTTGAGGCGCCCGATCCCCACCAGCAAGCCCATCAGGCAGCCCAGGACCAGTGCCACCGCCGTGATTTCAACAGTGACAAAGGCGCCCTGGAACAGATTGCGCCAACCGGCCCAGACCGGAGAGAAATCGAGTTCCATCGGCTCCGTCCCGGGTCTTACTTGCCGGTATTGCTAAACCACTTCTTGACGATCTGGGCGTAGGTGCCGTCGGCCTTGAGTTTGGCCAGGGCCGCGTTGATGGCCTTGGTCAGTTCCGGCGTGTCCTTGCGCAGGGCCATGCCGTACTCCTCGGTGGTGAGTTGCTGCTCCAGCACGTGCAGACCGCCGCGGGTGCGCACATACTGAAACGCTGCCGGCTTGCCGGTAACGGCTGCGTCGGCACGGCCAATTTCGACCAGGTTGAACATTTCCTGGTTCTTCTCCACTTCAACGAGTTGCACCTTGGGGAAATTGGTGCCGAGGTAGCCCACCGATTTCGTGCCCACCTGCACCGAAACTTTCTTGCCATTGAGGTCGTTCAAGGTCTTGATGCTGGCATTGCCGTCCTTGACCATGGCCACCAGGCCACCGGCGTAATAGGCGTCGGTGAAGTCAACCACCTTCTTGCGCTCGTCGGTGATGTAGATGGCGGAGACGGCAACGTCAAAGCGCTTGGAGACCAGACCCGGAATCAGGCCCTTGAAGTCGATGTCGATCCACTCGATGCGGCGGTTGAGCACCTTGCCGATGGCGTCGACCAGGTCGATGTCAAAGCCGGTGCGCTTGTCATTCTCGACAAACTCCATGGGCGGAAAAGTGGCATCCGTGCCCACCCGGAGCACTTCCTGTGCGTGAGATGTGACGGCGCCCAGGCCCAGGGTGGCGATGCAGGAAAGCAGCAGCTTGCGGCGAATGTTCATGGTGATAACTCCAGAGGTGCGTGGTGAATGAATCGGTCAGGGTTTTCCCGCTATTCTATAAGTTGTATAGACAACTACACTATCCAGACAAACCCTTAACCGAAGCACGAGTGCCATCATGCCTGATTCATCCAGAACCCTCTTCGCCGACAGCAAGGCCCGGCCCGTCAGCGCACCGCGCGGCAATGTCCTGAGCTGTGCCAACTGGCAGATCGAGGCGGCTTACCGCATGATCCAGAACAACCTGGACCCGCAGGTGGCCGAGAACCCGGACGCACTGGTGGTTTACGGCGGCATTGGCAAGGCGGCACGCAACTGGGCCTGCTTCGACGCCATCCTGGACAGCCTGCGCAAGCTCAAAGTGGATGAGACCCTGCTTGTGCAAAGCGGCAAGCCGGTGGGCATCTTCCGCACGCACACGGGTGCGCCCCGGGTCCTGATTGCGAATTCAAACCTGGTTCCCAAATGGGCCACCTGGGAACACTTCAACACGCTCGACCGCGCCGGCCTCATGATGTACGGGCAGATGACGGCCGGCAGCTGGATCTACATCGGCTCGCAGGGCATTGTGCAGGGCACGTACGAGACCTTCGTTGAAGCAGCGCGGCAACACTATGACGGTAGTCTGGCGGGGCGCTGGATTCTTACCGCAGGCCTGGGCGGCATGGGCGGCGCGCAACCGCTGGCCGCCACCTTTGCCGGCGCCTGTTCGCTCACCGTTGAGTGCCAGCAAAGCTCCATTGACTTCCGTCTGCGCACCCGCTACCTGGACAAGCAGGCGGCAAGTCTGGATGAAGCTCTGCAGATGATTGCGCACCACACCGGGCGGCGCGAAGCGGTGTCCATCGGCTTGTGCGGCAACGCCGCCGACGTGGTTCCCGAACTGGCGCGGCGCGCCAAGGCCGGTGGCCCGCGCCCTGACATCGTGACCGACCAGACCTCGGCCCACGACATCATCCACGGCTATCTGCCCATCGGCTGGAGCGTGGAACGCTGGCAGGCGGCGCAGCACGACCCGGCACAACACGCCGGGCTGATGCAAGCCGCGGGCCAGTCGTGCGCAGTCCACGTCCAGGCCATGCTCGAATTTCATGCCATGGGCATCCCGACCGTGGACTATGGCAACAACCTGCGCCAGGTCGCCAAGGACTTTGGCGTGGCCAGCGCCTTCGACTACCCCGGCTTTGTGCCGGCCTATGTGCGCCCGCTGTTCTGCCGCGGCATCGGCCCTTTCCGCTGGGTGGCGCTCAGCGGTGACCCGCAGGACATCCGCAAGACCGACGCCAAAATGAAGGAGCTCTTTCCGCAGAACGCCCATCTGCACCGCTGGCTCGACATGGCGCAGGAACGCATCAGTTTTCAGGGCCTGCCGGCACGCATCTGCTGGATCGGCCTGGGCGAGCGCCATCTGGCCGGGCTGGCCTTCAATGAGATGGTGCGCAGCGGCGAACTGAAGGCGCCGATCGTGATTGGGCGCGACCACCTCGACAGCGGATCGGTGGCCTCACCCAACCGCGAGACCGAAGCCATGCAGGACGGCAGTGACGCGGTCAGCGATTGGCCGCTGCTCAACGCCCTGCTCAACACCGCCAGCGGCGCCAGTTGGGTCAGCATTCACCACGGCGGCGGCGTCGGCATGGGCTATTCACAGCACGCCGGTGTGGTCATCGTGTGCGACGGCAGCGATGAGGCCGCCGAGCGTCTGGAGCGTGTGCTCTGGAACGACCCCGCCACCGGCGTCATGCGCCACGCCGATGCCGGATACACCCTGGCCGAAGACTGTGCACGTGAACATGGCCTGAATCTCCCCATGAAGGCGCGCTGACATGCTGCTGCAACCCGGTCAGCTCAACCTTGAGCAACTGCAGGCGATTCACGCCGGACTTCAGGAGCTCACCCTGCCGGAATCCAGCCGCGCCCTGATTCGCGCCAGCCAGCGCGTCGTGCAGGCAGCGGCCGATGGCGACGCGCCGGTGTACGGCGTCAACACCGGCTTTGGCAAACTGGCCAACCAGCGCATCAGCAAAGCGCAGTTGCAGACGCTGCAACTGAACCTGATTCGCTCGCACAGCGTGGGCGTGGGCGAACCACTGAGCCCACCGGTGCTGCGTTTGATGCTGGCACTCAAAGCCGCCAGTCTGGCACGCGGCCACTCGGGCGTGCGCGAAGTGGTGGTTGACACGCTGCTGGCCGTGCACAACGCGGGCCTGGTGCCCTGCGTGCCCTCGCAAGGCTCGGTTGGGGCCTCGGGCGATCTGGCGCCGCTGGCGCACATGACGCTGGCCTTGATGGGCGAAGGCGACATGCTGGTGGATGGAC
>CAIQVX010000326.1 GCA_903875275.1 uncultured beta proteobacterium
CGAGAACCGATCGGCCTGCACAATGAAGTCCGAGGTCGTTGCGCCTGTCGGATCTTCGCTCGTAGCCAGTCCAAAGCCAGATACCGCACCACCCGTACTCACTCTGATGGTGTACGAGGCAAACGCCCCTTGAACACGGTCGGCCGTGGCCGTCATGCGCTGCTCAACCGTCGCCGTAGTTCCAGATCCACCCAGCGTGTAGGCCGATCCAGTCCAGCGGTACAGCAGAATCGGGGTTCCAGTCACCTGATAGAACTTTCCCGGTACACCCACCGGTACAGCGGCTTGCAGCGCCACCAGACTGGCGTAAACCGTTGGCAGAATGTCGGCCGGGTTGATGGCGACGTTGTCGATGCGTGCCGTAACCTGCGTCACCTTGCCTGCCGTGGCTGCGTTGGCATTGGCAGACGCATAGCTCACTTCGCGTACACCAGCCGCCGCGCCCTTCACCGCAGCAGTGACTTCCTGCACCGTGTAGGCCAAGCTCTCGGTCGTGCTCTGAATCTTCTTGTCCAGACGTTGAATGTCGGCGCCGCGCTTGGCTGCTTCATCGGCAAGGTTTTCAAGCAGGATGGCCTTGACCTGATCCGGCACGCCATCAAAGCGCGTGGCGTCGTCGATCGCCAGCATCAGATCTCGGTAGAGCCGCGTCTTTCTGATCTCGTCGGCAAAGGCGTCCACCGGCACCCTGGTAAATGTTCCGTCCGGGGACTGCACCATCACGCCAGAGATAGCGGTTCCCGTTCTGCGTCCCCACTGGCTGGCGTCCAGACCGATGGCAGCCAGTTCCCGCACAAGCACCGTGCGCTCATAGGGGTTGCCGCGCGCACCCTCGCGCACTTCCAGGCGTTCGCTGACAGCCTGAATCCAGCTATCAAGCGCGGAATTCCCGCTGCTCACCCTGGGCAGGCCGGGTAGTTTTGCAGGTCCGGTATCGTTCATGATGCTTGCAACTCTTGTGTGCTGCCGGCCATCGTGACCATGGTGATGCGGTCCACCGACTCGATCATGATCTGGTGCTCAAGGTAGCTCCCGCCAGGCAATCTGACTGGTGCATTGGTGGTCACCGATGCCGTGTAGCGCAGTACGCCGTCGCCATACCACTTGATCGTGGCGGCTGTCGTGAACACGCTGTCAACCTGTAGCCAGGCAAAGCCAGCGGTTTTGTCGAGCTTGACGATGCCAGTCCAGTATTCGCCAGTACGCTTCTGTGTGGTGTCCACAAACAGAGCCTTGATGTCGGTGCCGTCAAGCATGTACAGCGTGTCGGTCTGAATGTCCACAAAGAACGCCGTGCCCTGAATATCAACTTCCGTCAGCTTGCCAGTCACAAAGTCCAGCGCGTAGCAGCCGGCAGCACGAATCACTTTGTTGGGCCACTGCCCGGTGGCGTTGGCCACTGGCGTGATGTTGTAGTTTGACTTCCATTCCCCAATCTGCGCCGCAGAGAAGTCGGTGAAGTGGTGGAACTGCTCGTCAGTGAACTTGTAGGCCAACTGCTTTTGGTTATAGACGGCCTTGGCGAGAAGCTCATTGCCTTCCCAGATCATTTGCTTCAGGCCGGCGTACAGCGCCTTAAAGGCAGCCTCTACATCTGCAGCACCCGTTGATGTCTTCCATGCTGTAATTTGGGCCGCTGTGAACGCGGTGTAGGGGGCGAGTTCGGCGTCTGTGAATCCAAACTCCAGCTGCTTGGCGTTGTACAGGGCGATGGCGGCTGGCTCTGCGCCATTCCAGATCAGCGTTTTCAGTTCAATGAACAGCGCGGTAACTGCGGTCTGCACAGCGGTTGGGTCCATACCAATCGTGACCGCCTGCGACTGTGGCAGCGTCGTTGTGGCCCGGCCGTCGTACAGGAAATAATATACCCCATGATGCATCACGCCCACGATGGAGCTTGGGTTCAAGGCAATCCAGTCGTCCTTGGTGAACAAGCCTTGCGTGAGCAC
>CAIQVX010000327.1 GCA_903875275.1 uncultured beta proteobacterium
CAAAGTAAAAGGGCGAAGGCGTGGCCGCCGTGGTGGGTTGTGGAGCGGCAGCAGTTGCCGCTTCTGGTACCCCCAGCACGCCGCTGCCCAAGCGGGGTTCGTAGGCGGGCAATTCGCTCACCAGTTTGTCGGGCAGGCCGTTGCCTGCTTGCGCGTGTGGCAAGAGCGCTGGTGCGCGGTGCGCCAGCGAGGCGTGTGAGGTGGGCGAAGCCGGAATCAGGTTGGTGCCGGGCAGCTGACCCTGTGGAATCGGCGTGCCAGGCACACTGGGGCCAAAGCCCGCCGGGCTGGACAGGGGTGAGCCGGCGGGGGCCAGATTGACGGGGGCTTGCACACCCGCCGCTCTGGACTGCTCACCCGGCAGCGCGCCAAAAAGGGCGGACGCCATGCGAGCAATCAGCGCCGGATCAAACGGTGGCTGCGCCCCTGTTGGAGGGGTTAAAGCGGAAGTCATGACGGGCGCCTATTTGTAGGTGTCTGCGTAATCGTGGTACTTGCCCACTTCGATGTCGTCCAGAACGGCCAGCGCGTCGGGTGTCAGCACGGCCAGCGAGCAGTACAGCGAGATCAGGTAGCTCGCGATAGCCTGGTCGTTGATGCCCATGAAGCGCACCGACAGCCCCGGGCTTTGTTCGCCCGGCAGGCCGGGCTGGAACAGGCCGACCACGCCCTGGCGCTTGTCACCCACGCGCAGCAGCAGGATTCTGCTCTTGCCGTCTGCCACGGCAATCTTGTCGCTCGGGATCAGGGGCACACCGCGCCAGGTGATGAACTGTGAACCAAACAGGCTGACCGTGGGCGGTGGTGTGCCGCGGCGCGTGGCCTCACGGCCAAAAGCCGCAATCGCCACCGGGTGCGCCAGAAAGAAGGCAGGTTCTTTCCAGACCTTGGTCAGCAGTTCGTCCAGATCGTCGGGCGTGGGCGCGCCAGTCAGGGGGAAGATGCGCTGCTCATCGGTCACCTGCGACAGCAAGCCGTAGTCGGGGTTGTTGATGAGTTCGCTTTCCTGGTTTTCCTTGATGGTCTCGATGGTCAGGCGCAGCTGTTCCTTGATCTGGTCGTGCGGGCTGCTGTACAGATCCGACACGCGGGTGTGCACATCCAGAATGGTGCTGACAGCGTTGAGAAAGAACTCGTGCGGCTTTTCTTCGTAGTTGACAAAGGTGCGTGGCAACTGGTTTTCGGTCTGGCGCGCAGTGCAGGTGACCTTGATGGACTCGGGATCCTTGACCTGATTGAGGCGAAAGATGCCGGCCTCGACCGGAACCCATTGCAGCAAATGGGTCAGCCAGCGCGGCGAGATGGTGGACAGTTGCGCTGTGGTCTTGGTTGCATTGGCCAGTTGGCGGGCCGCGCTGTCACCCAGCGTGGTTGGAGCGTGATGTGCTTTTGTCATGGAAAACCTTGTCAGGAGGGAGTTGAAAAATTGGAGGTCACGTGGCTATTCGTGGCGCGACTGGGCTTGTGTGATGTGGGCGCCTGGCGCTAGATCGTGTGTCAGCCAGACGTTGCCGCCCACACTGGCGCCGCGCCCCAGCGTGACGCGGCCCAGCACCGTAGCGCCGGCATAAGCGGCCAGTACATCGCTGTCAAGCAACTCGCGGATGCGCGGCAGCGAGAGCGAAAAGTCACGGACGATCTGGAACGCGCGCGCTTCCAGTGCCGCGCTGTCCGCGTTAGTCAGATGGCGTGCCTCGTGGCGCAATTCCAGTTGCACCTGCGCCAGCAGGGCGTGCAGCAAGGTGTCGAGCGTGTGGCCAACGTAAAAATCTTCGCTGTCCTGGCGCACCTGCGCCAGTTCCGACACCACGCGTGTCAGGTCAAACTGGGGCGCTGGTGCTGGCACCGGGCGCAGGGGTACGACGCTCATGTTGTTTGCCCTGTCAGTCCTGAACCCAGGGCAGGCCGTGCAAGCGCCAGCCATCGCTGCCACCGCGGTGTTGCTGTTCGTCGATCTCGCCTTCAAAGCCTTCGAGCACATTGAAGACGCGGGTAAAGCCGGCCTTGGCTGCCACTTCGGCGGCCAGCACCGAGCGTTTGCCGCTGCGGCACAGCAGCAGAATGTTGGCGTGCTTGCCTACCTTGGCTTCGAGCTCGCGCGCAAAGCGCGGATTGCGCGTGAGGTTGGTGCCGCTGGCCCAGGCCACGTGCAGACTTCCCGGAACATGACCGACAAACTTGCGCTCTTCGGTCGTGCGCACATCGACCAGCAAGGCCTCACCGGCCGAGAACAGCTCCCAGGCCAGCTTCGGTGCCACGCCACCGGCGTAGGGCAGGCCGGTGGCCAATGCGAGGGTGCGGACCAGTTCGAGCGAATCAGCCAGACTTGAGCTTTCGGATGCAAGGGTCATGAAGAAAATCCTTTCGTGTCTCTTGTTGTGGGAGCCGACTCTAAAGGGGGTTTATGAAATCTCAAACGATTGAATTTTTGGTTCTAAATATCCAATATCGTCTAAGGCCCGGTTTGATCCTGTGTGACTTCCAAGACAAAGGGGCGCGACACCCCCAGTAGCGACCCCTCAGACGCTACGTCGCGCCCCTTTCCTTGAAAATCGCTGACCCGAACCTGCGCTGCAGGGCAATGCCCCAGCCAATGCCAAACAGTACCGAGCCACCAAGCAGCTTTCCATCGATCACTTTTGGCTTGGGAAAATGAAATTTGTCGTCCAGCAGTGGTGCTTTGGCGCCATCAATCAGGTGGTAAGCGGCTGCAAACAGTCCGGTGGCGGCGCCGAGTACCAGCAGCAGGCTGGCATCCCAGGTGCCGGCGAGATCCAGAAAATTCAGTACCTTGTCGGGGTTGGTCATTTGCGCAACGGCCAGCCCCACGCCAAAGACCACGCCGCATCGTCATCCCGGTTCTCAAGCGCATTGGCCAGGATGCCGGTGATGCCGGCAATGCGCCCGTTGAGCCACCACAACAGCGTGGCCGACAGGCCGATCAACAGGCCGCCCAGCAGGGCTGCCGCAGGAGTGAAGTGGTACATGGGTAGCGACCCCCAATCAGAACTTCCAGCCGTAGGCAAGGCCGACGATGTTCTCTTCAAGTCTCACATTGGCGTTGCCGCCGCCGAATCCGGCAGGCGGAAAGCCTGCGGGGATGGACGCTGAGCCGTTCACGGTCTCGCTCTCGGGAACCGTCTGACTGGCAAGACTGAGCCCACCGCGCAGCGTCAGGTCCTTGCTGACCTGATGGATCGCGCCGAGCTTGAACACTGTGACATCCTTCCAGCCAAAGCCGGGACCGTTGGCTGAGCCCAGAGGCTGCCCCTTGGCAAACAGATTGGCAACCGGGTTACCAACAAAGGGCGTCTGGCTGTAGCGCATCGTTTGCACGTCGGCAGCAATCGTCCACTGTGGCGTGGCCTGGACAGCAATCCCGACGCCATAGTTTTCCGGAATGTCAAAGTTTCCGCCATCGGCAAACAGACCTTTGTACTTGTCGAACTTGCCGGAAATCCGGGAGGCCCAGGTGGCACCCAGCGTGACGCCCGGCGCGAGCTTGCCGGTCCAGCCCAGGCGCACACCGGCGCCAGTGCTGCTGTCCACACCCTGGTCGCTGACGTTGCCGGGCGCAGCAGAAAAACCGGCAAAAAAGCCAACGCCCTTGGCATCGGCTTGCCGGGCTTGCCGCAAGCGGCCCCGGCAAGCGGGGAGCCGATTCACTTTGGTGTCAGCGGCCCCTTGACCGTTCCGAACGCGCAGTACGGCGCGCAGTGGAAAGCCGGCTTCGATCTGGCGCTCGAAGAGGTCAACGGCAATGGCGGTGTGCTGGGCCACCCGCTGCCCTATGTGTTTGAGGACAGCCAAAGCGATCCGCGCCAGTCGGTAGCGATTGCCCAGAAGTTTGTCAACGATCCCAAAATCGTGATTGAACTCGGCGATTTTTCCAGCCCTGCTTCGATGGCGGCTTCACCGATTTACCAGCGCGCCGG
>CAIQVX010000328.1 GCA_903875275.1 uncultured beta proteobacterium
ACGTGATCCGGCCCGAGCGCGTTGCTGAACTGCTGATCCTGCGCCCGGACATGCCGCGCTCGCTGCACGCCAGTCTGAATGAGGTGGTGGAGAATCTGGCGCTGGTCGCCAACGACCAGTCGGGTGAAACGCATCGGCGTGCCGGCAAGCTGTGCGCCGAACTCAAATACGGTCGTATCGACGAGATTCTGGCGACCGGCTTGCATGCCTACCTGACTCAGTTTTTGGACCGCGTCAATGATCTGGGCATGCACATCAGCCGTGACTTTCTGGTTCCGTCGGCAGCCTGACGATCGCGTATGATGGGCGCCTAACCGGCGCATAGGAGGCGCTGCCTTGGGGATGAAGCAATGAAGGCGCCAAGAATACCGACTATTTTATT
The DNA here is from genome assembly GCA_903875275.1 of uncultured beta proteobacterium. Classification (GTDB taxonomy): domain Bacteria; phylum Pseudomonadota; class Gammaproteobacteria; order Burkholderiales; family Burkholderiaceae_C; genus Rhodoferax. The sequence continues at coordinate 383 of CAIQVX010000328.1, forward strand.
GTTCCTGCTGGGTGTCTGCAGCGCCATGGCAGCCGATGCGCTGCGTGTCGCGGTCGCAAAGACCCCCTTGTCGTTGCCGTTCTACGTCGCTGAGAGCCAGAATTACTTTGCCGCCGAGGGCGTGGCCGTCAAACTTACCGATGTCATTGGTGGCCACCGCACCTTGCAGCAGGTGTTCGCCGGCGAAGCTGATCTGGCTACCTCGTCCGAGGCAGTGGTCATGTTCAACAGCTTCAAGCGAAACGACTTCGCGGTGCTGGCGACCTTTGTGTCCAGCGACGACGACGTCAAAATCATTGCCAGAAAAGACCTTGACCTGACGCGACCAGAACAACTGGCCGGTATGCGTTTTGCGACCGTGGTGGGGGCGGCAAGTCACTATTACCTCGATACATGGCTGCTGTTTCATGGCGTCGATACAAAGTCTGTGAAGGTTGTCAACATGCAGCCCGAAGCCATGAGCGCAGCCTTGAACAAGGGGGAGGTCGACGCTGTAGCGATCTGGGAACCACACCCGTTCATGATTGTCAACGCAGTGCCTGGCGCCAGATTGTTGCCCAATACCCGGACCTATGTACTAACCTTCAACCTGGTTGGACAGAAGACCATGATCCGACAGCGCGAAGACGAGATGGTCAGGCTGCTGCGTGCCTTGGACCGTGCTCAGAGCTTCATCAAAGCGGAGCCGAAGAAGGCACAGGCCATATTGCGCACTCGACTTGGACTGGACCAGGCCTTCGTTGACTGGATCTGGCCGCACTACACCTTTCGGCTCGCGCTCGATCAATGGCTGCTGTCTGCTTTGGAGAGCCAGGCCAGGTGGGCCCGGCGCGAGGGCTATGTGACTGATGGCCGCTCCATCAATTATCTGGATTTCATCGAATCAGCGACGCTGCGTAAAGTTCGTCCTGATCTAGTGGGCATTGTCAAGTAGCGCATGCGCATTCGCACTCTGTTGATCGCTGCGGTTTCCGGTTCCATCGCTTCGGTGCTTGCACTGGCCTTGATCAGCGGCTTGCTTGCGCAACGCTTGTCAGCCATCTCGCAGTCACAGGTTCAGGCACACCTAATCATGAAGAAGGTGACGGAACTGCTGGCCCTGACGCACGAATACGCCATGTACGCTGAACACAGGGCCGCACAGCAGTGGAAGCAGCATCATGGGGAGATGCTGACAGGGCTGAGCGTTGCTGTGGCCGGCAGGCCCGTCGATGCACTGGAGCACGCCAAGTCATTGGGAGGCCTGTTCTTGCGCCTGGAGGATGTGGGCAAAGGAGCCGATGGTGAACTCAAAGTGCGCCGACAGCAGCTTCTGCTGGGCCAGTTATTGACCAACGTTCGCAATCTGTCTGACTCGATGATGGTCTGGAGTGATCTGCTGGTGCTGGAGCAGCAGCACGAAGAGCGGAATTTTCACCTCATCGCCTTGGGTACACAGGTCTTGTTGTTGATTATTTTGCTGATGCTCGCCATGGTGCTTCGACAGCGTGTTCTGCGTCCTTTGTCGAGCCTTCACACCCAAGTCACGGCGGTCGCTCAGGGCAAAGACATCCTGCACAGCGCGAGCCAGGCAAAGGATGAACTCGGGGACCTCTCGCGCAACTTTGACGCCATGGCTGTCAAGCTGGTTTCCGAGTTGCGCACTGAAATAGTGGAACGCAAACGTGCCGAGGAGCAGATCCGGCATCTTGCGTACTACGAACCTTTGACGAATTTGCCAAATCGTCGCCTGCTCTATGATCGTTTGAACCAGGCCATGGCCAGCAGCAAACGCAACGGTCGGCATTGCGCACTGATATTTCTCGACCTGGACAATTTCAAATCGCTTAATGATGCCCATGGGCACGACGCCGGTGACCTGCTGCTGGTTGAGATTGCGAAGCGACTAACAAGAAGTGTTCGGGGTGTTGATACCGTGGCACGACTCGGCGGCGATGAATTTGTGGTGGTCATCAGCGAACTGCTGGCGGACCGGGAGCAATCTGTCTCCCAGGTAGCCGTATTGACCGAAAAAGTTCGTGCCACACTGGGTGCACCGTTTGTCACAACCATTGCGCGTGAAGGGCAAGTCGATGTCATGGTTGAACACTCCGGTGGGGCCAGCATGGGCGTCGTGCTCTTCAGGGGTGACGAAATGAATCAGGAGCAGATCCTCAAGGCAGCGGACCAGGCCATGTACCGCGCCAAGGAGGCTGGAGGCAACCGGGTGGTTTTTTCTCCGGTGGCCGATTAACCTTTGGCGTCAACCGGTTATTGGCGATCCGGTTATGGTCGGCCCATGACTCTGGAGTAAACAATGAATTTCAAGAAGCAACTGTTGTCGGTGGCCACGCTTTGGACATTGACGCTGAGCAGCGGTTCGGTCCTGGCAGCGCTGGCGCTGGGTGCAAGCACGCCTGATTTCACAACCGAAGCCGCCCGTGCTGGTCAGGCCTTCCAGTTTTCCTTGAAGGAGACCCTGGCCAAGGGGCCGGTCGTTCTGTATTTCTATCCCAAGGCCTTTACCATTGGCTGCACGAAGGAAGCCCACAATTTCGCTGAAGCCACGCCAAAGTTCAGCGCGCTGGGTGCCACCGTGGTTGGCATCTCCAACGACGACATTGAAACCCTGAAGAAGTTTTCGGTTGAGGCCTGCCGTGACAAGTTCGCGGTGGCTGCCGACAACGGTGCGCGCATCATGAAGCTCTACGACGCAGCGCTCTGGGTCAAGCCCGACATGGCGGACCGGATTTCCTACGTGATCAGCCCCGAAGGCAAGGTGCTCTACGTGTATGGGAGCCTGAGCCCGGATCAGCACGTAGAGAACA
>CAIQVX010000329.1 GCA_903875275.1 uncultured beta proteobacterium
TCATCAACGCAGCCCAGCTGCGCGTCACCGGCGCCAAGCCGCTTGACAAGGTGTACTACCGTCATTCGGGGTACCCCGGTGGTATTACCGCTACCAACTTCCGTGACATGCAGGCCAAGCACCCTGGACGTGCTCTCGAAAAAGCCGTCAAGGGCATGCTGCCCAAAGGGCCGCTTGGCTACGCCATGCTTAAGAAGCTCAAGGTGTACGGCGGTGCTGAGCACCCGCACACAGCCCAGCAACCCAAAGGGTTGGAAATCTAAGGAGCCGTGAGATGATTGGTGAATGGAACAATGGAACCGGCCGTCGCAAGTCCAGCGTGGCCCGTGTATTTCTGAAAAAAGGCTCAGGCCAGATTGTGGTGAACGGCAAGGACATCGAAAAGTTTTTCGGTCGTCAGACCTCGATCATGATTTGCAAACAGCCCCTGATGCTGACCAACCACGCTCAGACATTTGACATCATGGTCAATGTCGCAGGTGGCGGCGAGTCTGGTCAGGCGGGTGCGGTGCGCCACGGCATCACCCGTGCCCTGATTGACTACGACGCAACGCTCAAGTCCGAGTTGAGCAAGGCCGGTTTTGTAACGCGTGACGCACGTGAGGTCGAGCGCAAGAAGGTTGGCTTCCACGGTGCACGTCGTCGCAAACAGTTCAGCAAGCGCTAGTTTTCAAACCGGAGTTTGCCAGCAAACTGCTGCAAAGTTACAGCCGCCAGAATGCAGATTCCGGCGGCTGTTTTCGTTGTGACTGCTAGACTTCGTGCCCGATGCGACTTCGCCTGATTCTTCGCCGCTTGACTGTCAGTGCTCCGCGCATGTCGGTGCGTACGGCTTTGCCATGGCCGTTTCGTTGGGCAGTGCTGGCATTGGTCTTTGGGTTTTGTGCGGCCATTGGTTTGTGGGCCTTTGAGTTTGGCAAGGACATTGCGGGGCTCGATAGTGACACCAAAGAAGAACTGCGTCTGGCGCGAACAGAGCTCGAAGGCCTGCGCGCACAGTTGGCGTCCCTGAAATCAGAGCGGGACAAGGCCCAGGCCATCGCAAATACTTCGGAAACACTCATGACCTCTGAAAAGGTTGCCAGAGAAAGACTCGCGAATGTCGTCCGGCAACTCGAAACCGATAACCAGGGCCTGCGCGACGATCTGGGGTTCTTCGAAAAACTGATTCCAGCGGCAGGTGGGGAAGGCATTGTGATTCGGGGCTTGCAGGCCGAGGTTCGGGGAGGGCGTGAGCTCAAGTGGCAGGTTCTGGTGATACAGGCACGCAAGAGTCCGCCTGAATTCAATGGGCGACTTGAATTAACTTTTACCGGGATGCAAAATGGCAGACCCTGGACGACCGGCTTGCCAGGCGGTGCCATGCCACTGAAGGTCAAGCAGTACGGGCGCCTTGAGGGGGTTCTTGAACTACCTTCTTCGGTTGTGGTCAAGACGGTAGCAGCCAAGGTTCTGGACGGACCGGTGACCAGAGCGGTGCAATCCATCAAGTTATAGTTAGCTGTGTTTTTCCAAGATTAGCGAGTAATCGATATGTTCAACAAGAAGAAGCAACCCCCCATCCGAAGCCTGATCGCTGAGAACAGTGAAATTACAGGCAATATCAAATTCACGGACGGATTACGCATCGACGGCAATGTTGTCGGCGATGTCAGCGCTAAGGCGGACAAGGCGAGCATTCTTGTCATTTCAGAAACCGCCACGGTGACTGGAGAACTCGTCGCGGACCATATCATCGTCAACGGCACTGTCAGAGGGCCTATTTATGCACGTCTCATGCTGGAATTGCAGCCGAAGGCGCGTATCGAAGGGGACATCTGCTACTGTGCTCTGGAGATGCATCAAGGAGCCATCATTGACGGGCAGTTACGCCCCGGTGTCGAAACTGAGGGAAAGCCCATACTCAAGTTGGCGGCAAATAACAGTCAGCTGAATTCCTGAGCGATTTGCTGTACTATTACGCCATTACATTTCCGGAGCAGCCATGAATGCCGTTGCAGAAAACACAGAAGTTGAAATGCCAAGCCCGATTCTCTTTACGGACAGTGCCGCCGCCAAAGTAGCTGACCTGATTGCCGAAGAGGGCAATCCTGACCTGAAGCTGCGTGTCTTCGTACAGGGCGGCGGCTGCTCGGGTTTCCAGTATGGATTTACGTTTGATGAAGTCACCAACGAAGATGACACCACCATGACCAAGAATGGTGTTTCGCTGCTGATAGATGCCATGAGCTACCAGTATCTGGTGGGTGCCGAAATCGACTACAAAGAAGACCTGCAGGGGGCGCAGTTCGTGATCAAGAATCCGAACGCTACCACCACCTGCGGCTGCGGTTCGAGTTTCTCCTGATCTGCGGTTAGCGTCGCTTCACGCGACTCGCCAGCAAGCCTCCAGTGAATGGAGGTACGTTCAAGCTGGGTAGATCGCTCCCAGTATGCGGGCGCCTCGGGCGCCCGTTACTGTTTTCAGGCTGCTTGTTTCCCCTATCATCGTTTTGCGCGCGAGCCAGGCAAAAGCCGTGGCTTCCACTTGCAGCGGAGGCAGTCCATGTGTCTGCGACGAGTTCACATACAGGCCTGGCAGCAGACATTGCAGGCGCGTCATCAGGTGCACGTTGTAGGCGCCACCGCCACAAACAATCAATTCCTCGCTTGCGCCACCGTAGCGTTTCACACTTTCTGCGCAGACGCTTGCGCTCAGTTCTGTCAGCGTCGCTTGAACGTCAACGGGTGCGAGTGGGCGGACTTTTGCCAGTCGCTCGGCCAACCAGCGGGAATTGAAAAGGTCGCGCCCGGTGCTTTTGGGAATAGGAAGGGAAAAGTAGGCTTCATTCTGCAGCAGTGAGAGCAGTTCGGCGTCAACACGGCCCGAGGCGGCCCAGGCCCCGCTGGCATCAAAAGCCTGGCCAAGGTGCTGTTGGCACCAGGCGTCGATCAGCGCGTTGCCGGGGCCGCAGTCAAATCCGATGACATCCTCGGCCCCGTTCGGGCCGACCACGGTGAGGTTGGAGATTCCCCCAATATTGAGTGCGGACACGGTCTTGTCCGGCACTGCGAACACTGATTGATGAAAGGCCGGTACCAGGGGCGCGCCCTGGCCCCCTGCTGCAATGTCGCGGCTGCGGAAATCTGCAACGACCGCAATACCGGTGAGTTCGGCAAGCAGTGCCGGGTTATTGAGTTGCAGCGTATAGCCGGTGCCGTCAAAGGACTGGGGCTGATGTCGGACCGTTTGTCCGTGCGCGCCGATTGCTGCAACCGCGGCTTTGCCCAGACCGGTTCGCTGCAACAGGTCGGTGACCACCCGAGCGTAAAGGCGCACCAGTTCGTTGGCCGCGAGTGCTGACCGATGCAATTCGTCATCGGATGAACTGTTGAGGGCCAGCATTTCCCGACTGAGCGGGCGCGGCAATGGAAGGCTGGCGTGGGCCAGCACATGGATCTGCCGGTGGGAAAAATCGACCAGAACACCATCGACACCGTCAAGCGAGGTGCCGGACATCAGGCCGACGAAAATTTCAGACACTCGGCGCGCCCTGGCCGGAAACTCTACTGGGCGCCGCCCTGCTGTACTGAAGCAGCGGCGGACAGCGCAACCCGGGTCTGTGCCGCACGCACGGAAAACAGGGGTCTGGCGGATGCGGAGACCGGAAGCGACTCGCTCTGGCGCGCGATAGTCAGCGGATCACGGAATACGCCGTTGACCCTGAATTCAAAATGCAGATGGGGTCCTGTTGCCCAACCGGTGGAACCCACGGCGCCCACAATCTGTCCCTGGCTCACACTCGCCCCTTTGCGCACGTTGATGCGGCTCAAATGGGCGTACACGGTACTGTGCTGGTTGCGATGCTTCAGAACGACCATATTGCCGTAGCCGCTCTGAACGCCCGCGAACTCCACGACGCCGTCGCCAACGCTGCGAACCGGGGTTCCGGTAGGGGCGCCGTAATCGATACCTTGATGGGCCCGCATCGTCTGCAGAATCGGGTGAAAACGCATCTTGAAGCCGCTTGTGACTCGCGAAAACTCCATGGGCGATGCAAGGTAGGCGCGGCGAAGACTCTGCCCGTCAAGCGTGTAATAGCTACCCTTACCGGGATTGTCGGATGCGCGGGAACTCCTGTCAGGCGACGCGGTGCCAGTCGGGGGCTCCCGAAACCACATGGCCTGGAAAGTCTTGCCGTTATTTACAAACTCCGCGCTGAGCACGCGCCCGGGTCGAAGTGGCTCCTCATCACCTTCAAGCGTTTCATAGACCACAGAAAACCGGTCGCCCTTGCGCAATGCCCGGTGAAAATCAATGTCACCGGAAAAAATTTCGGCCAGTTGCGTGGCGATGCTGTCCGGAATCTTTGCCTCGTCGGTTGCTGCAAACAGGGAACTCTGGATGGTGCCGCTGGCCAGACGGATCGATGCCGTCAATGGAACGCTTTCGATCCGGGACCGGTAACCGCTCGGATTCTTCTCAACGACCAGACGGTTGAAATTGCCGTTGTCGTCGGGACTCCATCGCGCAATCAGTCGTAAAAGGTGGTTGTCCTCGCTGGTCTCGGCAGTCACGCTGCGACCACCCCGGCCAAGCAACGCCTGGCGCGAAGTGGCATCTGCCCGCAAAAAGGCAGAAGCAAGGGAGTCGTCCACGCCGAGGCGACCCAGCAGCGTGTCTGCGGTATCACTCGATCGAGTAAGTTCCGATCTGAAAAGCCTGAGAGACTGAATGCCAAGGTCAGCCGTTGCACTCGGGGTCAGGCTAGTCACTGTTTCCAGAACCTGATGCACCGGAAGCAGTGATGCATCTGGCGCCAATGTGGCGACCGCGAATGCGCCACTTGCGCCCAGCAGAAGCAGGGACGCAATGCCAGTCACTACCCGCTTCGGATACAGGCGGACGGTCCGGCTGGTCGAAGCCAGAACGGAGCTCCCGGCAAAAATGAGGCGCTTGATCAAGAAAATGTCCTGGGAAATGCCTGGTTTGTACGGTGTCCAACAGACAACAAAAGGCCAAAAGCTGCGCGAACTAAAATCGGGCACCGGAGCCAGAGAGCAGTATAACTGTGTCGGGCCGCAACGAATCAGCGAAACTATATATGAATCCAGCACCAGCATCCGAGTTCCTGTTAACAGATCGTGTCCGCGAAGCTCTGGCGGTGACTTTGCGTGGTTGTGAAGAACTGATTCCACAGGAGGACTGGGTCCGCAAACTGGTTCGGTCCGAGGCCAGCGGGACACCGCTACGTATCAAACTGGGTCTGGATCCGACAGCACCCGATATCCATGTCGGCCACACCGTGGTGCTGAACAAAATGCGGCAGTTGCAGGACCTGGGGCACACCGTGATCTTCCTGATCGGCGACTTTACGACCCTGATTGGTGATCCATCGGGCCGCAACAGCACCCGACCGCCGCTGACACGCGAACAGATCGAAGCCAATGCCCAGACCTACTACCGCCAGGCTTCAATGGTGCTGGATCCGTCGAAGACGGAGATTCGCTACAACAGCGAGTGGGGCGATGCCCTGGGCTCGCGCGGCATGATCCAACTGGCTGCTCGGTACACCGTCGCGCGCATGATGGAGCGCAACGATTTTTCTGACCGCTTCAAGTCGGGCACGCCGATCAGCGTTCACGAATTTCTCTACCCCTTGATGCAGGGCTACGACAGCGTGGCACTCAAGAGCGACCTGGAACTCGGGGGAACCGACCAGAAGTTCAATTTGCTCGTGGGGCGTCACTTGCAGGCTGAATACGGCCAGGAGCCGCAGTGCATTTTGACCATGCCGCTGCTGGAGGGGCTTGACGGCGTTGAGAAAATGTCCAAGAGCAAGAACAACTACATCGGAATTTCCGAAGACGCCAACACCATGTTTGCCAAGGTGCTCAGCATTTCTGACCTGCTGATGTGGCGCTGGTACACCTTGCTGAGTTTCCGAAGTGAGGCAGAGATTGCGGCATTGAGAGCCGAGGTGCAGGACGGTCGCAATCCAAAGGACGCCAAGGTGGCACTGGCCAGGGAAATCACCGCGCGTTTTCACTCGACGGCGGCAGCGGACGCCGCCGAGCAGGACTTTATCAACCGGAGCAAGGGTGGCCTGCCCGACGAAATTGCCGAGGTATCGCTGCCGCTGGGCGAGGGAGGCAGCGCATTGGGGCTGGGTGCGGTGTTGAAGCTGGCCGGGCTCACAAGTTCCGTTGGCGAGGGAAATCGCCTGATTGACGGCGGCGGCGTGCGCGTCGATTCCGTCGCTGTCAGCGACAAGGGATTGAAATTGGGTAGGGGTAGCTATGTACTGCAGATCGGAAAACGCAAATTTGCCAGGGTCAGCTTGGGCTGAGCCCCCATGCTCTCGCTGTTACCGATCCGTTTCCTGACGCCGCAGCGCCTGCTTTGGGCGTCGATTGCGGTGGCGGTGATCACCATCACGCTTAAGACGCTGGCATGGTATGTCACGGATTCGGTGGGTCTACTGTCGGACGCGATGGAGTCCTTCGTGAATCTCGCCAGCGCCATTTTCGCCTTGATGATGGTGACCATTGCACAGCGCCCCGCAGACGAGGAACATCCCTATGGCCATCACAAGGCCGAATACTTTTCGTCCGGTTTTGAAGGAGTACTGATTGTTGGCGTTGCAGTAGGCATCATCTGGGCGGCAGTATCGCGACTCCTTGAACCGCTGGGTTTGCAGGATCTGGGCTGGGGACTTGGTCTGTCGGTGTTGAGCTCGGGGCTCAATGGCATGCTGGCGTGGGTGATGTTCAGTGCCGCCAAGGCGCACCGTTCAATCGCTCTGGAAGCTGACGCCAGGCATCTGGTGACCGATGTCTGGACTTCAGTCGGTGTGATTCTGGGACTGGCGGCAGTTGCCTTGACGGGCTGGCTCTGGCTCGATGCTGTGGCGGCCATCGGTGTTGCACTCAATATTCTCTGGGAGGGGGCGCACCTGATATGGCGTTCATCTCAGGGCTTGATGGACGAGGCGGTGGAGCCCGAGGTGCTGCGAGAGATCCAGAAGACGCTGGCGGGGTTCAATCACCACACCATCCGCTTCGATCATGTGGCCACCCGCCGTTCCGGGCAACGCCGGTTTGTAGATATGCACATGCACATGCCTGCCAATTGGTCGCTAGGGCGGGCGGCCGCTGTGCGCACCGGCGTAGAGCAGGCACTAATGAGCGCGGTGCCAGGTCTGCGGGCGACGATTCAACTCCTGCCGACGGACGTGGAAGCCCACTTCGATGACGCCCGGGACCTGAAATGAATCGATGGGGTGGATTTGCATGATTGCCGTGTTGCAGCGTGTCAGTGAGGCACGGGTGTTGATCGACGGGAAGGTGGCTGGCGAGATTGGTGCCGGATTGCTGGTCCTGCTGTGTGCTGAAAGCGGCGACACCGAGATCGAGAGTGACAAGATGCTGGCCAAGATCAGCAAGCTGAGAATCTTCAGCGATGACGACGGCAAGATGAACCGGAGTGTGCAGGACCTGGACGGGGCAGGGCAGAGTGGGAGCCTGCTGGTGGTGAGTCAGTTCACGCTGGCCGCCGACGCCACGGGCGGCAATCGGCCAAGCTTCACCGGGGCCGCAAGACCAGAGCAGGGTCGCAGGCTGTACGAGTATTTTGTGATGCAGGCTCGACGGCTTCACACCAACGTCCAGACCGGTCAATTTGGCGCTGACATGAAGGTGCAGTTGGTGAACGATGGACCCGTCACAATTCCAGTGCGCATAGCGCCTGAGCCACATCAAACGCGGCCCGTTTAGCCAGAATCCCTGCGTCTGGCAATGTCATAATCGCCGGGCGCGTCGGGTCCGGCCTGTCAAATGCAAAGAAATAGTCTCAAGCTCAAGATCGGTTTTTATCTGATCATCGTCCTTTCAACGGCGATGCTGCTGTTTACCTGGCTGATTCTCAAACACAGGCAGGAAGACATGCAAGGCGTGGTCGCCCGCCACGTTACGCAACTTTCCGAAATGGTGGTCGCCAGTACCCGCTACACGATGCTGGTCAACAAGCGAGACATTGTCGAGAAGATCATCGAGGACCTGGGTCGGCAAAAGGGCATCGAGCGGATCCGGGTTATCAGCAAGGATGGCACCATCATCCACTCGAACCGGAAGTCTGAAGTTGGCTACTCGGTTGAGCAGAAAGACGAACCCTGCGTCAACTGTCATTTGTCCAGTCAGCCTTTGAAGAATGTTCCGGACGACAGGCGCTGGAAGATCATCGAGACGACAGGAGGACACCGGGTCCTTGGCACCATGCATGCCATCCGTAACGAACCTTCCTGCTCATCCGCTTCGTGTCATGAGCATCCTCCCAACCAGTCGGTCCTGGGTGTGGTCGATGTTGCCTATTCCCTCGACGAAATGGACCAGTCCATGAGGTCGCATGCCATTCACGTCATAAGCATCTCGATCGGTTTCATCGTGCTTTTTTCACTCACCATTGGCCTTTTGCTGCAACGCCTGATTTACGTTCCGTTGAAGGACCTGGAAGCAGGTGCTAACGATGTGGCCAGCGGCAAACTGGATCAGGCCATCCCGGTCCGTAGCAGTGATGAGTTCGGCCTGGTGGCCGCATCGTTCAATCAGATGACGGCTGCACTCAATGAATCAAGGCAGGAGATGCGCGAACTCGTGCAGACACTCGAACACAAGGTTGCCGAGCGAACCCAGGAACTTCTGGCAGCCAAGGCCGAGGTGGCTCAGGGTGAAAAACTGGCTTCCATTGGCGTGCTGGCCTCCGGCATTGCGCATGAGCTGAACAATCCACTGACTGGAGTTCTGACCTTCACGTCCCTGATGCGCAAGAAGGCGCCCGATGGCAGTGAGGATGCCGAAGACCTGGATCTGGTCATTCGCGAGACCAAGCGCTGTGCCAGTATTATCAAGCGCCTGCTTGACTTTGCGAGGGAGAAAGTGCCCGTCAAAGGCTTCTTCAGCCTGGATCGCGTGGTCGAAGACACGGTTCGATTTGTGGAGCGCCCGGCTTCGCTGCAGCAAGTTGAAATCAGCATCGATCTGGACCCGGGCCTGCCCCAGATCTGGGGAGACGCTGACCTGATCAAACAGGTGATTCTGAACTTGCTGGTCAACGCCCAGCAGGCGATTGACGGTAAGGGTAATATCACCGTGCGAAGTCGCCCCTGCGCTGGTGTCGCCAGCGCGGGCAGCATGGTGGAAGTTGCCGTCATTGACACAGGTTGCGGGATTCCGCAAGCCAATTTGCAGAGAATTTTTGACCCGTTCTTTACCTCCAAGGAGGTTGGCAAGGGCACTGGCCTGGGCTTGTCGGTCAGTTACGGTATCGTCAAGGCGCATGGCGGCAGGATCACGGTTGAAAGTGTGGTTGGGACTGGAACTACCTTCCGCATTTACCTACCGATAATGCCACCATCGGATGAATCCGAACGCCCTGCAGATGAGAGTAAACAATGAGTGCAAGAATCCTGATCGTTGATGACGAGGAGATAGTGATCCGGAGTTGCCGGCGCATATTGAGCGACGGCGAGTTGTACAGCGTAGATTCGACACAGGACGGGGCAACCGCACTGCGCAAGGTCGAAGAGAGCGAGTACGATTTGCTTGTGCTGGACATCATGATGCCGGGCATCGACGGTCTTGAGGTTCTTCAGCAGGTGAAAGAGCGGCATCCGGATGTGGATGTGATCATGGTGACGGGCTTGTCGCAGATTCAGACCGCCGTCAAGGCCATGAAGCTTGGCGCTTTTGATTATTTGTCCAAGCCCTTTGATCCGGATGAGCTCAAGCATGTTGTTGATCGTGCACTGGAGCGGCGGCGCTTGTTGCAGGAAAACCGCCATCTCAAGAACGAGGTTGGCTCCAAATACCGCTTTGAAAATATTGTCGGTGCAAGCGCACCGATGCAGGCGGTCTATGCATTGATTGCAAAATGCGCGCCGACCAACACCACGGTCCTTATCACCGGCGAGAGCGGAACAGGCAAGGAAATGATTGCCCGCGCCATTCACTACAACAGCCTGCGCAAGGAGCAGCCCTTTGTTACTGTGGATTGCAACACCCTGAGTGAAAACTTGCTGGAGAGCGAGTTGTTCGGGCATACCAAGGGCTCATTTACCGGTGCCGTGGCCAACAAGCGCGGGATGTTCGAGATTGCCAACAATGGCACGCTGTTTCTCGATGAATTTGGAAATATTCCACTCACAACGCAGGCAAAACTACTGCGGGTGATTCAGGAGCGTGAATTCAGGGCGGTTGGCAGTACCGTGGTCCAGAAGACCAATGTCCGGCTGGTGACTGCGACCAACAAGGACCTCAAGTCCATGGCGGCCGAGGGCACCTTCAGGGAAGACCTCTACTACCGCATCAATGTCTTCCCGATCCATGCCCCGGCCTTGCGGGAGCGTCGCGACGATATTCCGGCCCTGGCCTTTCATTTTCTGAAAGTCTTCTGCAATGAATTGGAAAAGCCGGTAGCCGAAATCTCGGAAGCGGCTATGAGCACGCTGGTCAACTACGACTGGCCGGGCAATGTCAGGGAACTGGAAAATACGATGCACCGGGCAGTCATTCTTGCGTCGGACAAGTCGATTCACCAGGCCCATCTGGTCAACATCATTGACACGTCGCCCCGGCTTGATCTTGAGGTCCCACGAACCGGGGAAGACCTCAAGCGATTGAAGAAGATTGCAAGGGAAAAATCGGTCGAGGATGTTGAAAAGCTGTTCATTCAGGAAACACTCAAGAGAAACGCATCCAACGTTACCAAGAGTGCTGAAGAAACCGGCATGCAGCGGTCCAATTTTCAGGCGCTGATGAAGAAGTACAACATCCGGGTTCGCGATACCGAATACGATCCCGACGAACCGCAGGCCTCCTGAGCCGGCGATGCGCCCCGGCACGAAGCCGGGACCTTTTGGGAACCCCTGTGTCGTCAGGCTCCAGCGTCGTGATGGTCGTCCTCGACCTCTTCGTAGCCGGTGATCATGGCTTTGAAGTGGGCAGAGGGTGTATGGCCAAGGCTGGCCAGATACACATGCACGATCATGAAGCCGCAGAAGACGATGAACAGCAGCACATGCACCGTGTCCACGACCCGCACACCGCCCAGGGATTCAACAATCGACGAGAAACGTCCCACGTCCCACATCAAAAGTCCGGTGAAGAACATGAGGGGAACCAGCAGCATCATGATGATCTGGTACAGCATGCTTTGCAGGGCGTTGAATTTTTTGTAGGCGTTGGGATGGTGCGGGTTTGGCTCGCCCCGGAAAATTCCATAGCCATAGAACTGCATCTGGCGAAAGCTCGCCTGGAAGTACTTCGTCGGACTCAGTTCGGGGTGATAGACCTTGATCTTGTCGCTGAACAGGTAATAGCCCAGCCAGACAAAGAAGTTGGCAATCAGGACGA
>CAIQVX010000330.1 GCA_903875275.1 uncultured beta proteobacterium
CAGCCGTGCCATGACCCAGATAGGCCTCGATGACGGCGGCGTTCGAGGTCACTTGGGCTGGCGAACCCTCGGCAATCAGCTGCCCCTGCGCCAGCACCCAGACGTGTTCGGCCAGATTCATCACCGCCTGCATCACATGCTCAATCATCAGCACCGTCACGCCTGACTGCGCGATGCCGCGCACCACTGGAATCATCTCGCTGATTTCCTGCGGATTGAGCCCCGCCAGCACTTCATCGAGCAGCAAGAGCTTGGGTTGTGTCGCCAGGGCCCGCGCCAGTTCCAGCCGCTTGCGCCCCGACACCGTCAAGTCTGCCGCCGGCTTGTCGAGCTGGGAGCCCAGGCCAACCCGCTCGGCCACACTCTGTGCAGCCGCCAGGGCAGCCACGCGCCGGGGTTCGTGCAGATGGGCACCGACGGCAATGTTCTCGCGCACCGTCTGCGCTGCAAAAGGCTGCACGATCTGGAAGGTGCGCGCCATGCCGGCGCGCGCATTCGCGTCAGGTGCCTGTCCCGTGATGTCGTGGCCGTCAAACTCGATCCGTCCCGCATCCGGCAGATAGAAACCCGACATCAGCGAAAACAGGGTGGTCTTGCCGGCACCGTTGGGACCGATCAGCGCGGTCAGGCTGCCTGGCGCCACCGCCAGGCTGACCTCGTGCACGGCTCTGAGACCGCCGAAACTCCTGGACACGTGACTCACCGTCAGCAAGCTTGCGCTCATGATGTCTTGCCCCTCCAGAGCGCACGCAGGCTTTTTCCCGCACCGCTCAGGCCGCGCGGCGCGAACATGATCATCAGCACCAGCACCGCGCCGTAAATCACCATATTGATGCCGGGCAACTGACCAAACAGATTGCGTGTGAGGTCGGCCAGGGCGTGCAGCGCCAACGCACCCAGGACCGGTCCCCACAGTGTGCCCATGCCGCCGACAATGGCGCCGACGAGGGCTTCCACTGAGGTGTGCGAACCATAGGCGATGCCAGGGTCGAGGTACTGGAACACCTGCACGTAGAAGGCACCGCCGGCCCCCATGAAAGCGCCGGACAGCGCTATCGCACCGAGCTTGATGCGAAACGGATTGACGCCGCTGGCGCGCGCCGCGTCCTCGTTGTCACGCACGGCCTGCAGATAGGCGCCAAAGCGCGAATGCTGGAGCCAGCAGGTGACTGACAGCGCCAGCACCACCAGCGCCAGAATCAGAAATGCGTAGCCGCGCCTGGAGCCGAATTGCATGTTGGCAAAGCCCTCGCGCAATGGCACCATCAGACCGACCCCGGCGCCGGTGAAGGGAACCGACAAGGCGACGATGCGAAAGACCTCGGCAAAGGCCAGCGTCACCAGTGCAAAGTAGGAACCCTTGAGTCCGTAGCGAAAGCTCAGGGCGCCGACAAACAGGCCAACACCAGCGCTCGCCATTGCGCTCAGGGGCAGCGCCAGCCAGGGGTTCAGGCCACCCTGCATCTGCGCGATCGCCTGCATGTAGGCGCCGGTGCCAAAGAACAACGCGTGGCCAAAGGAAAACTGTCCGCCGTAGCCGCCCAGAATATTCCAGGCCTGCGCCAGCAGCGCGGCGTACAGGGCCATCATGACGAAATTAAGAACCACGCCCGAAGAGACACTCATCAGAAACAGGCTCAGCGCCAACGCAAAGAGGGCGATGCGCAGCACTTCCTTTTGCAGGGCCGTCATGTTTTCGCGCCGAACAGGCCCTGCGGCCGAAACAGCAGCACCGCGATGAAGATCAGGAAGATGCCGATCTGACCGAGCGACTCGCCCAGAATCAGACCACCCAGTGACTCGACCATCCCGATCAGGAGTCCGCCCAGCAAGGCCCCCAAAAAGCTGCCCATGCCACCGAGCACGACGATGGTGAAGGCGACCAGCACAAAGCCGGAGCCGACCTGCGGGTTGACGTAGTAGGCCGGCAGCAGAAAACAGGCGGCGGCACCCAGACAGGCCAGACCAATACCGAAACTCATGGCATAGACATGGTCAACGTCGATGCCCATCAGCTTGGCGCCATGTTTTTCCTTCGCCACGGCGCGGATGGCGCGACCCAGGTCGGTGCGCCCGACAATCAGTATCAGCAGCGCCGAGGCCACCAGCGCCCCGCCAAAGGCCACCAGTTTGGGCAGCGAGATCATGGCCTGGGCGACGCCAATGTTGATCGGGATCGTGGTCAGTGTGTAGGCGGTGTCGATGGTACGGGTGTCGGACTTGAAGAACAACAGGGCCAGGTTTTCCATGACGATGGACAGGCCGAGTGTCACCAGCAGGATGTTCTCGTCGCGGCCATGGCTGGC
>CAIQVX010000331.1 GCA_903875275.1 uncultured beta proteobacterium
GTGCAGCGCAGATCAGTCCGGAGCCGGCCGTGCCGCAGCTCGATGAAATGCCACCCGTGTGGCTGTCGCCGCGCGCCGCGCGGCGCGCCGAGTTGCTGCTCTTGCTGAAGAACCTGGGCGCCCGGATTGAAACCGGTGCGGCACCTTCAGCACAGGCCCTGACGCTGGTCGCGCCACTGGGCTTTGACGTGACGACTGTGGCCGTGGTCGAGCGACTTGACCCGGCGCGCACCGTCGGCATCGACATGCTGGTGGACGATGCCAGCACCAAGCGTCGCGTGCTGGCGACCAACCCTGCCACCCGCGCTGACATGCGCCGCGCAGCCCACGCCCTGATGGCACGCGACGGCAAGGCGGTCAGTGTGATCCGGGACAGCGGCGGCTTCGTCAGTCAACGGGTGGTGGCAACCATCGTCAACATCGCCAGCGACATGTGCCAGCAAAACGTCTGTTCGCCTGCCGATCTTGAAACCGCCGTCACCCTCGGTCTGGGCTACCCGATCGGTCCGCTGGCAATGGGTAACCTGTACGGCCCAACGAATGTGCTTGAGGTCCTGTTCAACATGCAAACCGTTTATGGAGACCCGCGCTATCGCCCCAGCCCCTGGCTGCGGCGGCGCGGCGCCATTGGGCTGAGTCTGCTGCACGAAGAGGAATAGGCCATGCACATCGCCGTACTCGAAGACGATAGCGACCAACGGGCCTTGCTTGAATTGTGGTTGGGCAGCGGTCAGCACAGCAGTCGCAGCTTCGGCACGACGGCACAGTTCATCGAGGGCGCCAAGCGTGAACGCTTTGACCTGTTGCTGATTGACTGGATGCTGCCAGATGGCACGGGTGCCGATGTTCTGCAGTGGATCCGGGAGAACCTGGGCTGGGACATCCCAGTCGTCGTGGTCACAGCGCGCGACGACGAGGCCACTGTCGTATCGGCTCTGAAAATGGGTGCAGATGACTATGTCGTGAAGCCTCCCAAGCCCATGGAACTGCTGGCTCGACTGGAGAATGTGGCGCGACGGGTCAAGCCAGGAGGACTTCCAGTGCTTCGCCTGGGCTCGTTTGAAGTCGATATCGCCGGTCACCGTCTGACCCTGGACGGCACAGCCATCACACTGACGCAGAAAGAATTTGACCTGTCCGTCTACCTGTTTCAGAATCCGGGCAAACTTCTCTCGCGCGATCACCTGCTCAACAAGATCTGGGGTCTCAACACCGATGTCGATACCCGAACCGTCGATACCCATGTCAGTCGCTTGCGAAAGAAGTTACTGCTCGACGGCAGAAAGGGTTGGAAGCTGACGCCGATCTATGGTTACGGCTACCGCTTTGACCGCGTTGACGAGGCCACCTGAATCATGAAGACTTCCATCCTCTACGCTGGTCGGGAATCACCCCATGCGGGTTGGGTCGCGATTGACGAACTCGCCGAATTGCTGGCGCATTACTTTGACGCTGAGTTGCTCTCGCCCAAGCCGCTTGCTGCACCTTGGCCAGTTCGCATGCTGCGCCCGCACCAGGTCCACTTCGAACCGCTGCAAACCAGCGGCGGCGATGTTCTGATCGTGGTCGCGCGCGGCCCCGGCGATCTGGGCATGATCAACGCCATGCCAAACTGCCGACAGAAATTTACGAAAATTTATGGCTTTGTGACGGACTCGTATTTCCAGAGCGGGTACGTCAAGGAAACGGCGCAGTTTGACGCGATCACCGTCACTGCACACGAAGATGTCGAGTACCCCAAAAACCGCTTCGGCATTCCCGTCCATCAGTTGTACCAGGGCGCCGACTGTCTGACCTGGGTTCCGCGCCAGGCGCAAGGGCGGGAGATCGATGTCATGGGTTTTGGACGAACCCCACCGAGCTACCAGGCCTGTTTTTCGCAGCGCTTTCACACGGCCAGTTCACCCTATCTTTACCTGCACTCGCCGCTGGGCAATTTGTCGGGCCCGAGTGTGCAACTGGAACGCGGCATGCTGTTCAAGCTGCTGCACCGCTCCCGAATTTCGCTGGCTTTTCACCTCTACGTGGAACCCCAGGGCGACCGACCCCGCTCCATGATGGTCACCAGCCGCTGGCTGGAATCGCTGCTGTCAGGCTGCATCGTTGCCGGCCGTCGACCGGTCTCGCGCATGGCCGATGACATGCTGTTCTGGCCCGGTGCAACGCTGGAACTGTCCGCAGATCCACAAGCGGCTGCCGATGAGTTGGAGGCTCTGCTGTCGCGCAATGCCGAACTGGAACAGCAGCGACGCAGCAATATCTTTCACAGCCTTGGTTTTCATGACTGGCGCTACCGAATAAGCACTCTTTGCACACTGATGGACCTCCCAGTGCCGCACAGCCTGCGCGACGATCTGGAGCGTTTGCAGGCACTTTGCGCGAAATACGCGCCAAACACCTGACGGGTCACAGCCAGTTCACACTTCTGTCACGCTGTTTTTTCTGGGGTCATTAGCATCATGCCCCATGAAACTTCCTTCTCCCTGCCATGCCCTGCGCCGAGCGATACTGCCATGCATGACGTTGCTGCTGGCGAGTTGCGCCGGGTCGGGTGACTGGCCGCGACCAGGCTCTGGCCCATCGGGCCAAGACCCGCATTTCAAACCGGTCGAAAGAACCAGCGCAGCGGCCTTGACGTCCAAGGAGGACCTCGCGCTGCTGGAAGAATCAGTGAACCCGGTTTACCTCATCGGCAGCGGTGACGTGCTTAAACTCGATGTATTCGGGCGTCCCGAAATCAGCGGCACCCACACCGTCGGTCCTGACGGCAAGATCACGGTGCCCATCGTTGGTGATGTGTTCCTGAACGAATTCACTCGCGAAGCTGCCCTGGATGCCATCAGTCAGCGGCTGCACCAGTTCTATACGAAACCGCATGCCACGCTGTCAGTCGATCAGTACACATCGAATCAGGTGACAGTGCTGGGCCGCGTGGATCGTGCCGGCGTGCAAAAGTTCACCCATCCGCCAACGCTCGCTGAGGTGCTGGCCAATGCTGGCGCTATGCCGGTAATGGACAAGCAGGCCACGCTGACGCGCTGCGCCATCATGCGCGGTCGCGAGAAGCTGATATGGGTTGACCTCAAGGCCTTGCTCAACGGCGACCCCAACTACAACCTGCGCATGAAAAAAGGGGATATTGTCTTCATCCCCGACTCTTCGGACACCTCGGTGTATGTTCTGGGTGCGGTACCCAAGCCCGGCTCCTACCGGCTCACGCCACGGATGACCGTGCTGGACGCGCTGGCGCAGGCCGGTGGCCCGAACGAAGACGCGGCGCCGCAACAGATAGGCATCTATCGAGCCAGTGCCAATCAAGTCGAAGTCATCCCATTGGCCGACCTCATCAACGTTTCGCGCAGGGTTAACTATGCCCTGGAAGACGGCGACGTTATCTTTATTCCAAAAAGCAAACTTGCCGATTTTGGCTACGTCATGCGTCAGATCTCCCCAGCCATTTCTGTACTGACCTTTGGCGTCACAACCAGTACCTTGCTCAAATGAACTCAAATTCACACGGGCTTGATGTCTCGGTCGTCGTCATCGGACGCAACGAGGGCGACCGACTGGAACGCTGCCTGCAATCGGTACAGCGAGCCCACTGGAAGGCCACAAGTCACGAGCTAATTTATGTCGATTCGCGCTCCACCGATCAGAGTGTCACCCGGGCTCAGACATTGGGCGCCAAAGTGCTGATTCTGGATGACGCCAGCCCCTGTGCTGCCAAGGCACGCAACCTGGGCTGGAAAGAGGCACTGGGCCAGTATGTCCTTTTTCTCGACGGCGACACCGAACTTGATCCCGACTTTGTGCAGCGCGCATTGGCGACACTGTCGGAGCCCAAGCTCTGCGCTGCGTGGGGCCACCGGCGCGAGTCCAGACCCGAACAGTCGCTCTACACCAAGGTGCTGGATCTGGACTGGATCTACCCGGTCGGTCGCACCCTGTACTTCGGCGGTGACGTGCTGGTACGTCGCGCCGCGCTGGTCGACGTGGGCGGATTCGATCCGTCTCTCAAGGCCGGCGAAGAGCCTGAAATGTGTGCCCGCCTGCGGGCCGCAGGCTGGGAAATTGAACACATTGACGCGCCCATGACACAGCACGATCTGGCGGTCAATTCGATGCGCGCCTATTGGCTGCGTGCCTACCGCTCCGGCATCGCCTATGCGGAGGTGGCTGAGCGCATGCGCATCCGCGGCGACGTTCTGTGGCAACACGAGGCCCGGCGGGATTTCCGCCACGGTATCGTGTTTGTAGTGGCTCCCTTTGTCTTCCTGGCCTCGCTGTGGCTGAGCACCCCGCTCGCCCTGGTGCTGGCTGCGCTGGCGCTGCTGTTCCTGGCACGCACCGCCCAACGCTGCGCCTGGAAGGCAGCAGGCCAGTGGACGCTGTGTGCACAGTACGCCGTGCACGCCCATTTTCAGAAGATTCCGGCACTTTTCGGGCAGCTCAAATGGCGCCAGGCAGCGCGACAGCGGTCGGAAATTGCCCTGGTCGATTACAAGAAATGAAAGCTTCCCCTCTCAGCGCCGTGAGCCCCAAGGCCTTGCTGTCAGCAGCTCTGCAGCCTCTGGCCTGGTGCCAGCGCGCGATTTTCGACAAATGGCAAAGGCTTTGGAGTCTGGCGCGACTTCAGGAAGCGATTGGCCAGCGCATCGACTCGTCCAATGTCATCATGGGCCGGATCGAAATCCATGGCACACGCAATATCCGGCTTGGCCGCAACGCCCTGATTTACCCCGGCGTTTATCTGGAGACCCAGGGCAGCGGTGTCATCACTCTCGGAGATGACGTGGTCCTGTCGCGTGGTGTGCACATCGTAGCCTTCGAACGCGTCACACTGGGAGACGGCTGCATGGTCGGCGAATACGCCAGCCTGCGCGATGCCAATCACAAAGTCGACAGCATATCGATTCGTGAGGCCGGTCATGTCAGCGCGCCCATCACCATTGCAAGCAACGTCTGGATCGGCCGCGGTGCCACCGTGCTCAAAGGCGTCAGCATTGGAGCGGGCAGCGTGGTCGGCGCCAACGCCGTTGTCACCAAGGCCGTCGGAGCGCAACAAATCGTCGGTGGTGTCCCGGCCCGAGCGCTTCACTGAGTCAGCGCCCCACCCACCTCCTTCTGTCCGCAACACCCCACCGTCATGAACAAGCACCCAACCGCCATGGCCTATCTGGTCAGCCGTTATCCTGCTATTTCGCACACCTTCATCCTGCGCGAAGTGCAACGGCTGCGCGCGCTCGGTCACACCATCTTTACGGCCTCCATCAATGCGCCTGATCGCGCCCTTGAAGCCATGGAGACGTACGAGCGGCAGGAAGCGAATAACACCTTCTTCGTCAAGGCGCAGGGTGCCCTGGGCGCTTTAACGGCCCTGCTCTACTGGTGTGGCAGAGCACCCGGCAGTCTGCTGCGCACGCTGCGCCTGGGCTTGGGCCTGGGCAAGAACAGAAGCTGGCTCTATGGCCTGGCCTACGTGGCCGAAGCTGCGCTGGTGGCACGCTGGATGCGCCAACACAATCTGAGACTGCTGCACGTGCACTTTGGTAACGCAAGCGCCACCGTCGGCGTTCTGGTCAAGCGGCTGACGCAGTGCCATCTGTCCTACACCATCCACGGTCCGGACGAGTTTGACGACGTCTTCGGTCAGCACCTGAGCCTGAAGATGAGCGAGGCCGACCAGGTGGTATGCATCAGCCAGTTTGCCAAAGGGCAATTGATGCGCATCAGCGACCCCAGGGATTGGTCCAAGTTGCAGGTCTGCCGCCTGGGCATCGACCCGGCCCAATTTGCCTACACGGTGCGCCCAGTGCACAAGGGCAGGGTCGAGCTGCTGTATGTCGGTCGCCTGTCGTCGGCCAAAGCGCCAGTGCTGCTGGTGCAGGCCTGCGCGCAGTTGCGCGATGAAGGGCTTGACTTCGCCTTGACTATGGTTGGCGATGGACCGGATCGCGCGCGCATCGAGCAAACCATCGCGGACCTCAAGCTCGAGCCCCGGATTCACCTCACCGGGTCCCTCAATCAGGAAGCGGTCCGTGCCCAATTTGCGCGCGCCGATGTCTTTGTCCTGCCCAGCCTGGCCGAGGGCATTCCGGTGGTGCTGATGGAAGCCATGTCCAGCGGCGTGCCCTGTGTCTCAACGCCGGTCAATGGCATCCCCGAGTTGATTGAGCATGGTCGCACCGGATTGCTGGCCACGCCCGGCGATGTGCCCAGCCTGACCGCGCAGTTGCGACGTCTGATTCAGGAACCGGAATTGAGACGATCCCTGGCCGAGATGGCCCACGCCAAAGTGCTGGCGGACTTTGACCTCGGTCTCAATGTGCCCAAACTGAGCCGCATCTTTTCCGAATTTGAAGCGACCGCATCCTGAGTCACGTGATTCCTGTGAGCCCATCCGCCGTTCCAGCTCCTTCCCTCAAGCAACGCATGTTGCGGGCAACCGGGTGGCTGGTGGGCGGCAACATCTCGTCGCAAGCGCTGCGACTGCTGAGCAATCTGATCCTGACCCGACTCCTGGTCCCTGAGGCCTTTGGACTGGTCGCTGCTGTCAACACCCTTTACTTTGCCCTGGTGATGTTCTCGGATCTGGGGGTCTGGCAGAGTGTCGTCAAGAGCGCGCGCGGCACGCAGGACAAGTTCCTGGGAACCGCCTGGTCGGTCCAGTTGCTGCGTGGCGCCTTGCTGTGTGCTGTGGTGCTGCTGATTGCGCTGGGCTTTCACCTGGCTGGCCGCATCGGCTACTTCCAGACCGGCACCGTTTATGCAGACCCCCGGCTGCCGCCCATGATTGCTGTCTTCAGCCTGTGTGCCCTGTTGCAGGGTCTTGAATCCATGAAGCTGGCAATTGCGCAGCGCGAGCTCAAGGTCGCCTATCTGACACGCCTGGAGGTCATCACCCAGATTATTGCCATGGTCGTCACGCTGGCGCTGGCGCTGGCCACCCGTTCCGTCTGGAGCCTGTTGGCAGGCACCCTGGTCTCGGCAGCCGCCAGAACCGCCATGAGCCACTGGTATTTGCCGGGTCCCTCCTGCAGGCCCGCTTGGGACCAGTCCTGCGCCAGCGAGATCATTGGCTTTGGCAAATGGATCTTTGTCTCGTCTGTGATCGGATTTTTGGCAGCCCATGGCGAAAAGCTGATTCTGGGGAGCAGCCTGACGACTGAGAGTTTCGGTGTCTTCTCGATTGCGACCACACTGATGATGGCGGTCATGAGCGTCTATGCCAGCCTGAACGCGCACATCATCTTTTCGACTCTGAGCGAAGCGCTGCGCAGCGACAGCGAAAGTGCGGCCCGTGTCTACACCCGTGTCCAGCAAATTGCGGACGCCTTCCTGGGCGTCATGGCGGGCGGCATCTTCATGTCCGGGCACTGGGTCGTTGACCTGCTCTACGACCATCGCTATCAGAATGCCGGATGGATGCTGCAGTGGCTGGGACTGGGGCTGCTGGCGATCCGGCACCAGGTGGTGGAACAACTCATGTTTGCCAAAGGCCAACCGGTCTGGGTCAGCGCCAGCAACAGCGTACGTGCGCTCAGCCTGGCGCTGCTGATCCCAGCCGGCTTCGCTGCAGCCGGTGAGCGAGGAGCCATTGCTGCCGTGGTTGCAAGTCAGTTTGCCAGTTGGCCGGTGGCCCTTTGGTTCAAGTACCGGCATCAGCTTCTCACCTTCGCGTCCGAGCGGATCTGGCTGCCGGCTTTCGCCGTTGGTGTGTTGGCGGGCTGGGCCCTGGACTCGGCGCTGAACGCCATTTTGAAGTAATGCCATGCGCGTCACCTTTTTATTGCCTTCTGACAACCTGACCGGTGGCAACCGCGTCGTCGCCATTTACGCGCAGCAGTTGATGGCACGCGGTCACCAGGTGCTGGTCGTGACCTGTGCGCCGGACCGGCTGAGTTGGCGCGAAAAACTGCGAGCCGTCCTGAGGCGGAACTGGCAAGCGCTACGAAACGACGGCGCCGCGCAGCCGGGACACATCCAACTCTCCGGTGTGCCACACAAAATCCTTGAGCGACCGCGCGCGATCGAAGCCAGCGACGTGCCCGACGCCGACGTTATCGTCGCAACCTGGTGGGAAACAGCGGTGTGGATGCACCGCATGCCGTCCACCAAAGGCCGCAAGGTGCATCTGATTCAGGGCTATGAGGTCTGGCTGGCGCCGCAGGCCACGGCCCAGGTGCAAGCTGCCTTGCGCCTGCCCAACTTGAAGATTGCCATCTCCTCCGACCTGAAGCACACGATCGAGGAACAAATCGGTGACCTCGGCATCACGGTCGTCCCCAATGCGGTGGATCTGACGCAATTCAATGCACCCTGGCGCAGCAAGCAGCAGACACCCACCGTTGGCTTCGTCTATGCGGTCGCCCACATCAAGGGTGCCGACATTTGCACGCGCGCCTGCGAACTGGCGCGGCTGCAAATCCCGCAACTCAAGGTCGTGGCTTTTGGCGCTGACCAGCCCAACGCCGAAGTGCCTGTGCCAAGTGGTACCGAGTTCTTTTACCGTCCCGCGCAAAGCGAGCTCAGGGACATCTACGCACGATGCGACGCATGGCTGTTCGGCTCGCGGCTGGACAGTTTTGGACTGCCGATACTGGAGGCAATGGCCTGCCGCACGCCGGTGATCGCCGTTCCGATTGGCGCGGCAAGCGACTTGCTGGGCGATGGCACCGGCGTACTCGTGGCCAAGGAATCGCCCGAGGAAATGGCTGCGGCCATCGTGGCCCTGTGCCGCCAGTCTGCCGATGAATGGGAACGTGCCTCGGATCGCGCCTATCGCAAGGCGCACGGCTATTCCTGGGATGATGCCGCCGATCGCCTGTTGACCGCACTGCAACAACACTGACAACCATGCCCTCCCAAGCTCACACCACGCAGGACAGGAACGACAGCGGCAAGTCATCCCGGACCCTGGGCACTTATCTGCCAACGCTCGACGGCTGGCGGACTGTCGCCATCGCCCTGGTACTGTTCTCGCATGCCTCGGACTCGATCCAGAATGCCATACAAACCGCCCTGTTTGCCCACACCGATGGCATGAAGAAGCTCGGCTTGTTGGGTGTTCAGCTGTTTTTCGGACTCAGCGGATTTCTGATCACGAGCAAACTGATCGATGAAGAGAACCGTCACGGCAGGATCTCGCTGCCATCGTTCTACACACGCCGCGCCTTTCGGATTCTGCCGGCATCCCTCATGTTCCTGGGCGTTGCTGGAGTGCTGGCGCTGTTCGGGGTGATCGACGTCAGTCTGGGGCGCTGGCTCAGCACGGTCCTGTTTGCCGCCAACTACACGCAGGCCGAATCCAGCTGGTATCTGGGTCACTTCTGGTCTCTGGCCGTCGAGGAGCACTTCTACTTCCTGTGGCCGGCCGCCTTTCTGCTGCTGGGGGTGAGCCAGAAGCGCATCCGTCTGGGCTTGGTCCTGGCGCTCTTGATTGCCCTGTGGCGCGCCATCGATTTCAGGTTTCAAGTCACGGGCTCAACCCCCGCTGTATTCTGGGGCCGCACCGACATTCAGGCCGATGGCATTCTTTGGGGTGTCCTGATTGCCCTGCTCTATGCCGAGCCGGTGTGGCGGCAGCGTCTGCAGCGCCTGCTTTCCTGGCCCTTGACCTGGCCATTGCTGCTTTGCCTGCTTTTCGGACTTGAGTTCATTCCGAAGCCGGACTGGAAACTGGACTTCATGCTGATGACCGTCAGGGCCATCGTCATTCCATTGCTGCTGCTTGGTACCGTGATTCACAACCAGGCGCCGGTCGGACGCCTGCTTGAGACCTCGGTCTTTCGCTGGCTCGGGCGTCTGTCGTACAGCCTGTATCTGTGGCAGCAGTTGTTTCTGGTCTGGAATGACAAACGTGTCCCCGGTCTGTCGTTCTTGCAGATTTTTCCCTACAACCTGCTCGCCGTTCTCTGCTGTGCCACGCTGAGCATGCTGCTGATAGAGAATCCACTGATTGCCATCGGACACCGGATAGCCGGAAGAATCCAGCGACCATCAAAGGTCAGTGCATAACAGCACTTAGTACAGAACGCGCCTGAACGGCGCAGCAGCAAGCGCCGGAGCGGCGGCCTCGCCCTCCACCCGATCAGCGCCTGGCTTGCGATTCTTGATGCTTTCGCCCCAACCCAGCAGCAGGAATAGCATTGGCTCGGTTTGCGCTCCCATGTAAACGGTGGAGAAGGCAATAAAGCACATCAAATAGATGCCTGAAAAAGTGAAGCCAATCGGCGCTTGCCCGGGTGCAGCCGCCAAGCCGAATTTGACCTGGGAAATGATGGCATAAACAAAGATGACGGCAAACATGGCTGGTGCCAACACGCCATGCTGCAAGGCCATCAGGAAGAAGGCGTTATCGACCGATTCCATGCCCTGAATCTTCGGCACAGTGGTCAAACCCCAGCCGGTCCAGAATTTAGCCATCAAAAATTGCTGGTACTGCTCAATCATGACTTTGCGGTACAGCATAGTCTGCGCCTCGCCGCTGAGAATTTCACCCTCTTTCGGCGTGATGTACGCATCCAGTGCCGTCTGGCCGGCAATGCCCCCCACGAGGAAGACGGCAACGACGATAATCAGCCACTTTTTCCTATCCTTGGCGTTGCCCACCATGGTCAGAGTCGCGCCGGCAAAGGCACCTATCCAGGGGCCGCGTGAAATAGTCATCAAAGCCATCACGATCAACACAATCGAAATCTGGTATTTGAATTCCAGTGAAAATCGCTTCGACTGTTTCTGAATCCAGCCTAGCCATCCGGTCTGCGTCTGCTCCCAGACATCCTGCCAAGACAGCCAGCGATGCAATCGATAGACTGCAACGATCATGATGCAAGCCAGAATCGGATGTTCGAAAGTACCGGCGGTGCGGGCAATCCCGTAGCGGATCGACACCGAACTGTAAGAGTTCGGAAACAGGGGCGACAACAACTGGTAAATCGGGCTGACCCAGAACTTCGCCTCATACAGGAATACCGGGAACAGCAATAGGAACATCAGCACGAAGCGGCGTGCAGTCTCGACGTCCATGCGTCGGCTGTTGATGATGTAGCGACCCAGCAAAAAGGGACCAATGACCGAACTCACCATGTAATGTGCATAGTGCTGCGCATCCGAATAACCGCGTCCGAAAAAATCGGCGACGACGCGGATCAGCACATACATCAGCAACAGTGATTCCATTGGACCTATATGGATTTCCCTGAACTTGTCGCGGACCAGAACGAACAGAATGGGAAAAACCGCTGCCGACATGAAGTTGTAGTCCGCCGCCAGAGGAACATGAATCCAGAAAATGAAGGGGACGAGCAGAAAAAATGGTATCCAGACACGCAGGAAAGCAGCCTCCAGATCCTTCTTCACGATCACTATGATCGAGATAAGCATCGCGACGAAGACGCTGTATTCGGTCATCTATCGGTTGCGCTTTTGCACCCAGCGAACCCGCAGCAATTCCAGCTGCAACCTCAAGTTTGACAAACTCATGAATCGGCCGAATCGTTCCTTGGTGAGCATCTCGATCATTAGTTCCTTCATGTAACCACCCTGCTGGAACACGGGAATATCGCTCACGAAAAGCCCCACAGCCTCCGGGTCCAGTTTTTCCAGCAGTCGCTTGGCACGTGTCACTTCACCCTTGCTTACCGATTGTGCTTCGAGCACCATAAAGACCTGTCCCAATGCGTCAATCAGCAGCTCCGCGTCCGCGCTAAGCAAGACCGGAGGCAAGTCGATCAGGACAAAATCATACTGCTGCGACCACTGGCTGACTGCCTGTTTGAACAGGTCAAGCCTTTGCACACCCCCTGAAAGCTGGCTGCCAAAGCCAATCGCCTCCAGATCTTGCCCGTGATGAACAATGGTTTGCCCAATATCTTCCACCGCGACTTGCCCTGCCAGATAGTCCGATAGACTCGGACCTTGTGCATCAAAAACGGGACTGGGAGAAAAGCTGTTGGCATCCAGCACCAAGACACGCAGACCCAGTTGCCGTACAACAACCGCAGTATCAAGAATGACGGCTGTTGCACTGCCAACCGTCTTGACCGAGGTGAACGCAAATACATTTTTCCCGGATCGCGTCCGGTTGCGCATCAAGGTCGAAGCGAAACGTCGGGTCTGCTCCTTGGCAAAAATCTGGGAAGCGAGGTCATGACCATCCAACTGCCACCCTGCAGCTGGAATGCCCATCAGTTTCTCAGCATCATTGACGGTGTAAATACGTCGGTCCACCATGTCCAGGATGATGGCTGCGGCCAGGGCCGCGACGCAAGCTGCCATCAGCAGACCCAGTAGCAATTTTGTCTTCCCGACGCCCATCGGCATCTCGGCCGGCATGGCTGGCGTGACCAATCGCACAAACCCGATGGCACCAGTCTCGTTTTGCAGATAATTAAGCCGATCCCTTACTTCTTTTTGCTCCTGCTCACGCTTGCGAATGTCGCCGGTGATGCGCATCGCTTTCTGGAAATTTCTGGCGTAATCTGCGGCTCGCCCTTCAATTTTTTTGAGATTGGCCTCAATCTCCGACTCCACCTGCTTGTTCTGCCGCACTGATGCCGTCAGGCGTGTCTTGACATTGTCAAATGCCGCCTGCTCAAATTCCGCTTCCTTGCTTTGCAGACGCTTGTTGATGGCGTCATATTCCGCCAGCGCCGGCTTTCTGGCGGGATGCTTGTCCTCCAACCCGGCCGTCGTTCGTCCGAGCTCTTCGGATCGCTTGACGACTTCGTTACGCAAAGCCTGCAATCCGTTGTCGGTCAGTCGCATTTCCATGATCGAACGTCCGACCGAGGTTGGTGTTTCGCGCTGCGCCAGGAACGCTTGCAGCGTCGCTTCGGCGTGCACCCGCTCTATCGAGGCCCCAGTAAATTTCTCTCGCGCCTGGGACAACATGCTGTCGTAGGGATTGATGACATTGTCGCCAAAGGTGGTCAGTCCAAGCTGCTCGGAGAGTTGCACACGCTGTCCTTCAAGTTGCACAATTTCGTTCTGCAACCTCCTGGAATTAGCCTCCAATGCATCCACTCTTTCGACCGATCCAAATATCTGCTCGCTCTTGGTCGTTTCCAAAAATGACGTGGTGATGGCGTTGACGATATCGGCCAACGTTCCCTTCTTGTCACCTTCCAGGACGATACGAACCATATAGGTGTCCGGAACGGCGCGCACGGAAACCTGCTTTTGCAGAAACTCAATGTACTTTCGCTCGGTCATTGCCCCCGGTTGAACGTCGACCTTGGCGTCTCGCAACTTCTTCAGAGCGCGCTGCACGACATCGTAACGTTTGACTGTGGTCGACAAATGATTGACAAACTCGCGGTATTGCGAGTTGGACTGCAGTTCGACTTCCTTGTCGGACGAAAGCGTCTTCATGTAGTTGGGGGAAACCTGAAACACCGACTCGGCGCTGTAGTAGCTTTGCCCCTTGATCCACACCAGCGGGAGACCCGCTAACAGCACGACCAGCCAGATCGCGATGCTGATCCGGTAATGATTGCGCAGGCTGCGCATCGGGTTGATGCCGCGTCCTGGCAGTTGACTCGTATCCATCTTGACTTGGTTGGCTCTGTGTAAATGCCCTGGGAAGCAAACGCGGAAGCACTGATGCCAGCGTTAAGGTGCAGTCTATTACACTGCAGGCAGCGCCAGCGAGTGTTACCAGAGTGTGGCGTTGTGCAATTACAGCCTAGACCCAACCATGATTGAACTTCTGCTGACCCTGGCGATCATCCCGGTCATGCTGCCGGCTCTGTCCTTGCTGATTTTGACTTTAGCCGCTTTGGCGCAGAGCCGCTCCAGCGCGCCTGATCTGGACCGTGACAGCGCCGTGGCACTGCGGGTGACGGTTCTGGTGCCGGCGCACAACGAGTCCATTCACATCATTCCGACAATTCAATGCCTGAAGCGCGAATTGGGTCCGACGGACCGGCTGCTGGTGATCGCCGACAACTGCGTGGACGATACAGCAGCGCTGGCCCGCGCTGCCGGTGCAGAGGTGATTGAACGCAGCCATGCAGATCTTCGCGGCAAAGGATACGCGCTCGCTTTCGGCGTCGACCACCTGCGCAACAATCCGCCCGACGTGGTGCTGGTGGTTGACGCAGACTGCGTCGTCTCTGAAGGTGCTGTTGCCCGTATTGCGCAGCGCTGTCAGGCCAGCGGAAAGCCGGTGCAGATGCTCAACCTGATGAGCGCCGGACCTGGCGCGAGTCTGAAAATCCGGGTGCTGGAATTTGCCATGCTGATGAAGAATCTGGTGCGTCCCCTCGGGTCGTTCCGGCTGGGCCATGCCTGTCACCTGATGGGTACAGGCATGGCCCTGCCCTGGTCACTGATGTCCACCGCCAGACTGGCGACCGGCCACATCACGGAGGACATGAAACTGGGGGTGGATCTGGCGATAGCGGGTTACGCACCGCAGTTCCTGCCAGACGTGAGGGTCAGCAGTTCCTTCCCGCTTGACACCGGCGCTGCCAAGGTGCAGAAGTCGCGCTGGGAACACGGTCACCTGGCAACCCTGACCGAAGAGTTGCCTGGTTTGGCCCGTGCTGCCCTGCGCTCTGGCAACCCGGCCCTGATCGTGATGACCATGGACCTGCTGATTCCGCCGGTGGCCCTGTATTTTCTGGTGCTGGCCGTCACCGTGCTGAGCACCTTCTTGGCCGCCGCTTTGTGGCCGGTGTGGCATGCGGCGGCCGTTCTTGTCAGTCTGGCTGCGGCTTGTTTTGGGCTGGCCATCGGTCTGGCGTGGTTTGAATTTGGCCGCCATCTGCTGAGCGCGCGTGAGCTGCTGGGCACGCCACTGTACGCGCTGTGGAAGGTGCCGGTGTACCTGGCCTACTTCCTGAAGAAGCGCTCGGGTTGGGTCCGCACCAAGCGGGACTCGGAATAGAGCCGCTCTGCCGTTTGCCGGGATGCCCCGATGAAGCACGAGATCAATACCTTCTTCGGACAAGTGCATGTCATCAACCTGCGCTCAAGAGCCGATCGCCGCGCCGAAATGCTGGCCCAGCTCAAATCTATCGGCCTGAGCTTTGATTCACCCCGGCTAAGACTTTTTGAGGCCAGCAAACCGCTGGAAAGCGCCGGATTTCCAACCCTCGGGGCGCGGGGTTGCTTCATGAGTCACCTGACTGTGCTGCGACGTGCACTCAAAGACAACGCGTGCTCGGTGCTGATTCTTGAAGATGACCTGAATTTTTGTGAGGGCTTCCGTTCAAAGTTCGATGCGCTGTCGCAAACGTTGCGAACCCTCGATTGGGGCATGTTCTATGGCGTCTACCGGTTGGTAGATCCGATTGTTGATTCCGGCACAGTGGTGACCCGTATCGATCCTCAGCAGCCCATCGTGACAACAGCCTTTGTGGCGGTGAACGGTCAGCACATTGCAGCACTGGTCGATTACCTCGACGCCATGCTCCAACGCGCACCGGGCGACCCAGAGGGTGGACCCATGCACGTTGATGGTGCCTACTGCTGGTTCCGGCAATCCCATCCCGAGGTATCCACCTGGCTCGCCACACCGCCACTGGGCTTTCAGCGTTCATCGAGAACCGACGTCCACGCACTGCGCTGGTTCGACCGGATCTCAGTCTCTGCCTGGCTTGCCTCCCTGGCGCGACGCTGGCGCAACCGGATGCGGCGTTGAGTTTCAGCTTGGGGCGTTCGTCAATGAATGGCCAACGTGGCGAACCAACCCTGTTCGAGGCATGGCTGCTCAGTATTCCTTCCGCAATAGATCAACTGGCTGCGCCGGGATGTGGCGTCAGAGCCGGTGCCAGCGCGCGATTCTTGCGGTGCAGAACGCTATGGCGCCAGAGGTCTGACAGGTAGTGTGGAACCAACTGGTGTCGTCGGCCCTGCAACAGGAGTTTGAACTTGCCCAGACTGCCTGCTGCGAGGACGAGCAGGTCGATGAGGCAGGCCTGGGCCAAGCCGCAAGTCAGCAGAAAGTAGCGCCGCCGCGACTCGAACCAATAGTCCGGAAGGCGTTTGGGCGCGGCATCGCGCTCAGTCAACTTGGTGCTCTGGCCAGCAATGTGAATGACGCGGCTCGCCGGCACGTACCAGGTCTGAAAGCCGCCTCGCAGCGCGCGCCAGCAGAACTCGGTCTCCTCAAAGTACAGGAAGAAGCGCTCGTCCATGCCGCCGATGGCATCGAGCATGGAGCGACGCAGCATCATTGAAGCGCCCGCACACCAGTCGATCTGCTGCTCCGATGGATCCATCACACGCGCCACCGTCCAGCGCTGCAACAGGCGCGTCACCGGCCCCCAACCCAGGGCCGAATCCAGTTCGCTCCAGACCGAGCCAAAGCGAAAGGCCATCGGCCAGTCACTGCCATCGCCGTTTTCAAAACTGCTGCCGGCAATGCCGGCCGCCGGTGTGCGCTCCATGAAGGAGACCAGTTCGCGGACCGCACCAGGCTTGACCCGGGTGTCCGGATTGAGCATATGCAGGTAATCCGGATTACAGCGCCGAACCGCATGCATGAAGCCAAGGTTGTTGCCGTAAGCAAAGCCGCCGTTACGCGGCGCCAGTACCACCTCGACCCAGTCGCTCCAGCCCTCGCGCTGTACTGCCTCGGCAATCACAGGGTAATCGCCCGAAGCGTTGTCGATCACGACCACGCTGAGCTCAATCGAAGGATGTCGGCGCTCGGGCAACAAGGAGTGCAGGCATTCAACGGTTAGCGCCGCCGAGCGATAGCTCACGATGACAACGGCAACGCGACGCGGCAGGTTGGTGGATTCAAACTGCATCATGGCCGGCTCCCTTGCGAAAGTGCAGACCACGCCGGCAAGCGTGTCAACAACGCGGACAGCAGGGAGTCCACATGGGCCTCCTGCAGCATGCTGGCATGACCCCCTGCCACATCGGCCACTGCAAGTTGGCGGGCGACCTGACGCCAGCCAAAATCGTCGTCCTGGTAAATATCCCGATACGGTGTATCGGCGTCTTCGCCTTCTGATGCACGAACCAGCAACACGTCAACATCGGTCAACACCGGTGGCTGATATCGCGCTTCCAGCGCCCCATAAATCTGCGCCACTGTCAATCCTGCCAGCCAGTCTGGCCAGGCCTGATCGCGGCGCACCAGCTTTTGCAGCCACCGAAAGCGCAGCCGTACCGATTGACGTTTCACAAAGGCAGATATCTCGTAACGCAGTGCGTTCCAGACCTTTTTCAAAACAGCACCCAGCAGCGCGATTGTTTGACCCTGATCCCCCTGTGCCAGCGCACGCATGCGCGACAGTCGTTTGCTCGCAATGCGACCACCCCGGTGCGGCGCCTGCGGTGTCGCACCATCCAGAATCAAGACCACCTCGACCGGTTCCCCGAGCGAGCGCAACTGTGCTGCCATGGCATAGGCGATGACGCCGCCGGCACACATGCCTCCGAGACGGTAAGGACCGTGAGGCTGAACAGCACGAATCTGCTGCACGTAGCAAGCGGCCATGTCCTCCATCGTCGCGTTCGCAAGCGCAATCCCGGGCAGGCGCCTGGGCTCAATGCCGTAGACCGAAATGGCGCTTGGCAGACGCCGTGCCAGATTGAGATAA
Source organism: uncultured beta proteobacterium (assembly GCA_903875275.1). Classification (GTDB taxonomy): domain Bacteria; phylum Pseudomonadota; class Gammaproteobacteria; order Burkholderiales; family Burkholderiaceae_C; genus Rhodoferax. The sequence goes on from CAIQVX010000331.1 coordinate 17,565, forward strand.
AGCAGTGTTTCACCCAATCCGTCGTGGACCAGAAAGAGATTCTCCTGCCCCCCGGGGCGCAGTGACACCAGGGCGCTGCGTGTCGACGCCGTGGAAGGCTCAATCAGCCGTGCCAGAGCGCGCACCGTCGGCGCTGCAAGAATGGTGGTCAGGCGCAACTGAACACCAAAACGGCGGTCGATCTCACTGAACAGCTTGACTGACTGCAAAGACGTTCCGCCGAGCGCAAAATAGTCGTCCTCGACGCCCAGACCCTCGATCGAAAGCAATTCTTCCCACAGTTCTTTCAGAGCGGTCTCCATCGGCGATGCTGCAGGTGTCGCGACCGTGCTCATGGCACGCGGATGACGCCCGCGCAGGCCCAGTTCGCGCAGCAGTGCATCACCCGACACCAGCACGTTGGCAAGCCGTGTGTACCGATCCGAGCGTGCCACCGGCGCCGCACCGCCCACGACTTTTTCAGCGCCCTTGCGCTCGTCGGCCTTTCGTGCTTCGACCACTGCCGCCGGGTCATGACCCGGCCGATGCCGAACTTCGACAGCCAGTTCCACCGGGAGCCGGTAGACGAAGCCATCAGCACAGGTCTCGCTGTTCGCGCTGGCCACACTGTCGGCAAAAGCTCGCGCCGGCTCATTGCGCGCACTGCTGATCAGGCGAAGTTCCACTGTCGCCAGTCCCCGCTCACGCGCAGCCTCGCCCAGACTGCGCAGCATGGCATGTTCCACTCCGCGCCCGAGGACGCGGCAGCTCAGCAGGAAGGTGTCGACTTCCCATGCCTGCTCACGCGCCTGTGCCACCAACACACCGACCAGACCGTAATCACCAAATCGATCAGTCACCCGGACACGAAGGACCTGCGCGCCCTGGGTCACCAGCGATTTGAGCTCCTGCTCGGAGCGCCTGCGGGTCGTGAAATTGAACTGGTTGGTGCGATGTGTCAGTTGCGATATGCGCGACCATTCATCTTCGGCCGGTTTCTGGATATCGACCTGCAGATTCAAAGCCGCCATGAATTCCCCAATGTCGCTCACGGTCGATTCGAGTGATCGCCGGGCTGCGTTCTCGCGGTACATCTGGGTCCGCTGTGCATCTTCAGCGGTCGTCGCCGGCTTGTCAAAGTTCCATAGATGGGACAGCCAGTCAACGATGGCATCCTCGCCGGGCACCTGCAGGGTCACCACCTGCGGCAACTCGGCGCGCATCTGGGCGCACTCCATTGGGTTGTCATCCAGAAACACAAAGGCATCAAGCCCCAGGTTCAGTTCTTCGGCCAGCGAGCGCAAATTTGCCGCCTTGGGAAGCCAGTTGACGCGGTGCGCCACCACGTCGCTTGCGCGCAGTCGCATATCCTTGCGTTGCTCCAGCACATCGAGCACATCCGCCTCGGAATTCTTGCTGGCCAGACAGATCAGAACGCCTTTGCGTTGTTGTGCCACGGCAAAATCCTGCAATGCCAGGAAGGGCTCGCTCAGCAAAATACCGTCTACTCCGTCTTCGCCCACCACGCCGCGCCACAGCGTGTTGTCGCAATCAAGCACCAGCACCTTGGCTGCACTCACCTGCAAAGCGTGCACGCGGCGTGCCAGCGCCAGTGCCAGTGCAGCAAAGTAGGAGTCCGAAAACGGAATGTGCGCGAGCTCGTCGCGCCTGGCATCAAAGCGCTCAGCACCGGCAGCGTGGTCAATTTCCTGGGCGCTCAGCACATGGATGTTCGCCTGTCCAACGACGTGCGCGAGCAGCTTTTCCGACGCCACGCCAATGGCTGTCGCCACCGCTGCCGGAACTCGCGGCGAAGCAGGCAGCACGGCCAGCAGCAGCGTACCTTTGCCGGTGGAAACAAAGTTCTCCAACGCAGCGCCTAGTTCGTTGGCAATCCTGGCAACCGTCTGGCACGCAAGGTCAACATCAAGCTGATCACGCACAAAGTCTTCCAGACGAATCAGTGCCACGTTAACGCCGCTGCGGTTGCGCTCAAACTCGCTGCCGGGCGTCAACAACTGCTGGAACACCTGGTGGTAAGGTGCAAACTGAAGCTCGGACTGCAGTCCCGCCTCCTTGAGGAGGTAGGCGAGCGGCGAGCCCAAAGGTTCGGCGACAAAAGTGGAACTGATGGCGATCACTGTTATTTTCCTGCGAAAGTGGAGCATGAATGAGCGTGACTCCGGTCATGCTGCATCGGCACCTGATCAATGACAGGGATGGTAGGTCAATGGTCTGGCAAACCATCGCAGAAGTGTTAAATCAGCGTGGCTGGATCGTCCTGGATCGACAGCGCTTCGTAGAATCGGCGTCACTCAAACGACATTGCCATGCGAACCCTGATCCAACGCCTGTTGATCATCATTTCCATAATGCACTTTCCGTGCTGGGGTGGAACTGCGACGCATCTGGGCGCCAACTTGCAGCCGATCAGGGACTGGTCCTTTACGCCGGTTTACGTGGACCTGATGCATCAGGCACGCAAGTTTGGCTCGCCAGCGGGACCCTGGGATGAGACGGCACCGCTGGGCAGTGACGGCTGGCCGGTCGGTGATTTCGGCGTCGTGCTGTTGACTGGAGCCAGCAAATACTCGGGCAACGCGGGTGTTTACAAGGTCTCGTTCCGCGGCCAGGCCAGAGTGAAGGCCGTCGCAAGCAGTGCGCAGGTCCTCCATCAGACTTTTGACGCAGCCCGCAATGTCAGTAGTGCTGACGTATTGCTGCCGGCCAATGAAGAGCAGTTGATGCTGGCCTTCACCAACACCGGGACCGGCATCAAGGATGTGAAGGTGATACGCCCCGGCTATGACGCCGTCAATCCACCATTGTTCACGCGGGCGTTTCTCGACCACATTGCCAGATTCAAGACCCTGCGCTTCATGGACTGGCTTCGAACCAACAACAGCCCGGTCACGTCCTGGACGTCGCGTGCGACACCGGAGGCAACACACCATGCTTCCAGCGCTGGCGTTCCGTGGGAGCACATTGTTGCGCTCGCGAATCAGGCGCAAAAGGACATCTGGATCAACATCCCGATCAGCGTCGATGACGACTACGTGCTGCAACTGGCGCGCCTGCTCAAGCGAACGCTCAATGCAGACGCTAAGGTCTATCTGGAGTACAGCAACGAGATCTGGAACGGTGGCTTTGCGCAGTACAACAGCAACCGCGCTCTGGCGATCGCCGAAGTGCAGGCCAATCCGACATCACCGCTCATTTATGACGGCAAGCGTGCGCCTGCCCTGATCGCTTTTCGGCGTAGTGCCAAACGTCTCAAGGAGTTCAGCGACATCTTTAGACAGATTTATGGCGACAAGGCGATGCTCACCACGATCCGGCCCGTGTTGGGCTTTCAGGTGGTGCAATCCATGACCGCCAGAATCGGACTGGATTTCATTGCAGACGTCTACGGCCCTCCACGGCGATTTTTCTATGCCATCGCCGGCGCACCCTATTTCGACCTGGGGGACCAGCAAACGGTTGAGGGCTTGAACACAGACGAGGTGCTCGCGGCAATGAAGAAATCGGTAGAAAGAGCACCCATCGTCAGCAACCTGGAAGCCGATCTGGCACTGGCGGCCTGGTATGGACTGGAGTTTCTGGCGTACGAGGGTGGTCCGGCAACTTTTGGTCCGGGTAGCCTGGGAGCCAAGAAAGCGGCCAACCTTGACCCACGTATGCTGGATCTGTGTGTTGACTATCTGACACGCTGGTACCGTCAGGGTGGTGGCATGCTGATGTGGTTCATGGCGGGCGCTGGCGACTGGAATACCCGGTACGGTGCCTGGGAACTGACGACCGATCTGGCACTGGCAGACACGCCAAAAATTAAATGCATGGACCGGGTACTTGGTGCTCCAGTGCCAGCGCCTGCCGGACGCAATCAGATTCCTGGAACCTTCGATGCGCTGGCCTATGTGGGAAATCCGAGTCCCTATTCGGAGAAATCGCGTGATCGGGTGAGATATCTGCACCCAGGCGCATGGATCGAGTACCTGGTGCAGGCGCCGGCCAGCGCGAGCTACTCCCTGGTCATCCGCTCTGAAGCCAATCTGGCAGGCAATACGATAGACTTGGCGGTCAATTCAACGCTGGCAGCGCCAGCCTTCGAGGTCGCGAAGACCGGGTGGGGCCATCCGGCTGACAATCCACCCATCACCGTCAAACTCAACAAGGGCTTCAATACGCTGCGCCTGACGACCCGGACTGAGAGTTCCGGCTTCGTCATTTCAAGCCTGAGTCTGCGCTGATCGCTCATCATGCAAATCCACAATCCCACTGCAATGCAACCGACCCATCGGCGTTCCGACATTCAGGGCCTGCGAGCCATCGCAGTCCTGCTGGTCATCATCTATCACGCCGGCCTGCCCATGCCTGGCGGATTTGCCGGCGTGGATGTGTTCTTTGCCATTTCCGGCTTTGTCATTACCCGCATGCTGATGACGGAGTTGGAGCGTGGACACGGACTGAACCTGAAACTGTTCTATCTGCGCCGCATACGCCGCTTGCTACCGGCGCTGGCTACCACGTCCATCAGCACCGCCCTCATCGCAGTGCTGGCGAACCCGATTGGCACGCAGATCACGGCGGCCTTCACGGGTATCGCCACATCGCTCTTTGTGGCCAATGGCTACCTGTACCGCTCGGCGCCTGGCTATTTCAGTCCGGGTGCGGAGTTCAATCCGATGCTGCACACCTGGTCGCTCTCGGTCGAGGAACAGTTCTATTTCATCTTTCCTCTGGTCCTGTGGCTGGGCTGGCGTGCGGCCGGTCCCGCCGTGCCACATCACAGGCGCCGCTGGATCGCCGCAGCGTTGATCCTGACCATGCTGTGCCTGTCGTTCTGGATTTCCTGTGAGATGTCCTACCGCCACCCCCTGCTTCCGGGCATCAGCGCCCCGGCCCAATTCGCGTTCTACTCCTCACCCACGCGAGCCTGGGAGTTCGCGGCCGGAGCGCTGTTGGCATTGAGCAATGCATCGCTCCTGCGGCTACCCGCCAACGCCGCGCTGGCCATCGGTACGGGCGGGCTCGGCCTGCTGGCCTGGTCTGCGTTTGCCATTGATGCCAACATGCCCTTCCCGGCCTGGGTGGCCTGGGTTCCCGTTGCCGCCACCCTGATGCTTCTTACAGGCGGTAGTTCAGGTCGAAACTGGATCACCAGGGCGCTTTCAACACCTGCTGCGATCTGGATCGGTGATCGGTCCTATGGCTGGTACCTCTGGCATTGGCCGTTTGTGGTGTTTGCGCGCGCGCTGTTCCCACAATATGCCAGCGCCATGGTGATCGCGTCAGCCTTGTCGATCATTCCGGCGTGGGCCTCCTACCGCTTCATCGAGACGCCAATTCGCTCAGCCAAGCGGGCTTCCACAGGCGCAACGCTAAGGCTGGCTGCCATCTGCATCATCGGACCCATCCTCGCATTTGGCGGCTTGTGGCTGGCCAACCGGGCCATTGTCAGTTCCAGCGGTGCTGTACAGGTCGGCGCCGCACTGCAGTTGCATATCGACGAAGTCCGGCGCTGCGAAGGCAGCAAGGCACTCAATCCTGATGTGCGACCTGACTGCCGCTGGTCGGCAGCATCGACGCGCGGCAGTGTGTTGCTGCTGGGCGACTCCAATGCAGGGCACTTCACCGAACCCGTGATTCGTGCCGCGAATGCCGCTGGCTACGATGTGAGCGTTGCCACGATGGCGGCCTGCCCCTTCGTGGATTTGCGCATTTACGGCAATGGTGTGTCCAACGAAGCCTGTCAGGCCTTTGTGGCCAGCGCGCTGACCGAAATTGAAAAGCGTCGCCCGAACCTGATCATTCTGGCAACAGCAACGGACGGTTACATTGAGGAATCGAGCACGACGCTCGGTGCCCGACCGGATTCGGTGCCGGCCCACAGCGCGTCCGACAAGGCTGGCCTGTGGACCGTGGGCTTGTCTTCCGTGCTGGCACGCATGACGCGCTCGGCCCCAGTGCTGGTCGTCCATCCGATCCCGCGCTTTCGTACCTGGACGCTGGACAGCTGTGCCGCCTACAAAGTCTGGTTTGATCCGATGGCATGCGCCGGTAGCACGACCCGGCTTGAGGTGGATGCCTGGCGCCAGCGTGCCGTGCGGAGCGAACGCAGTGCCGTGACGCAGAATCCCGGTGCGAGCACGCTCGAACTCGTTGATGTCTTGTGTCCCGGGTCGGTCTGCACAGTGCTCAAGGATGGAGTCTGGACCTTCCGCGATGGCGCCCACCTTAGTGTGCCGGGATCGCTGACGCTGTCAGACCAATTCGAGGCGGCAATCAGGAAACAGGCCCGGCCCTAGCCTTGCCACAGCTGACTCTGCGCCGGACCGAACTGATTTAGCGCCGGCGCAGACAACTCAGCGCGCCCTGACAGATCAAAGCAAGGCCAGCAAGCTCGAACCAGCGCCCCACTGAAACACCAGCAAAATGCAAATTAATGATCGCATCCGTGCCATGCGCTGATACCGTCCGCACCGCCAACAACATTAGCAACAAGATCATGCCAAAGGCAACCGATTCTGCCCGAACACCGCTAGACGTCAGTTCGCGCCGCAAACGGGGAACGAGCAACAACAGGAACAGCGCCGCAGCAACTTCCGCAGCGTATTGCAACGGTCTGCGGACACCATACCAACCTTCGATCTTGGCGAGCGCGCGTAGCGCATGAGTGACAAAAACATCAGCGTGCAACATGGTGTTGATCGCCAGCAGACCCAACGACAACGCCACAAGACGCCACGCGACATGCGGTTCCCGCTCGGCTCGGGCGACGTGGGCATTGAGCAGACAAAGCCACGCTACGCCCAAATAAGCTACGGTGATAACACCGTGGTACCAAGTCAGACCCCATACCGCTTGCTCCCAAACCGCAGTTGCCCCATAAATCACCTCCATCACGCCGTCCATCGGACAGGCCTTGTCGAACGTCCGCCGAATTTGCCAAGCAGTAACAAGGCAGGCCAGCGATAACGGGAAACAACCGGCTCCAGCGCCATCGGCCCGACCACGCCAACAACGACACCAAACAATATGTGAAGCAACAGCTCATCGACCTTCAACTGCGTCAGGGCCAGCCTAGCAAATGCGGTGAAGAAAACGTGAAAAAGGTAGATTGAAAAGGAGTAACGACCCACCCATGCGAGCCACCGCGAAACGAGCCCCGAACTCACAAGCAACAAACACAAAGAGACTCCAGTCACGAGCATCGCAACAGTGCGTCGATCCGGATTCGGAACGGGCATACCCATGGCCAAAACAGCGCCAACGATCAGCACTGTCAGACCCACGCGAACCGATACAGTAGCCAGAAAGATCTGCATTGAAAACCGGGAAACCGCCAGACCAACAAGAAAATAGGGCAACAGATAAATCGCGCCTTCGATGCCCAACCAGTGTGGGCCACGCACCATCAGATAGAGAGCAGCCGCCAGGACCAACGCCGACCCGAAGCCGGCTGGCGTTGCAATCAGATCATGGCGCTCCAGTGCCCAAACCAGCACAAAGACCCAAAACAGCGATTCGACAAACCAATAATGCGCCACGGGTAACAGATGGATTAGATACCACGGTCCAAGCAGGACGCTGCCGCCGCGCGTCACAGATTGCAGGATCGCAAACAGGGTACCCACAACCAGCATGGGAATCAGCAACCGGCGAGCCTTGCCCACCAGAAAGGCACGGCCGTCGCCAGCGAACGGACGCAGACCATAAACCAGACCCGACAAAAAGGTGAAAAGTGGCATGCGCAGATAGACCAAACCATCATTGAACCAGCGCAGCGCCCCGCCACTTATTCCCAGACCAAAGCTGGCGTCAGCACCGATTACGTGGTACAGCACGAGCAGCAAGCACGCCAGACCACGCAGGGTTTCAATCCGCACATTCTTCATGCTCAGTCCTCGATGTAACGGCTCATACGCACTGTGTTGACGCCCTGGTGGTGTAAATAGTCAACCCGATCACAAGCGCTTCGAATGATGGTCAAACCAAAACCGCCTTCCGGAAAGACGTCAAAATTGGTTTCCGCGATTTCTTCGGGCGGTGTGAATTGATCGCCCAAGTGAATCACCTCGAGCACGAATTCCTGTCGCGCACAGTGAGTGATCAGTTCCACGGGTGCGGACACCAGCACGCCTTCGGCGTGTCGAACGATGTTGGTGAAAACCTCAACACTGGCCACCTCGAACATGGCTGCTTCCGCCTCTGGCATGCCGCAGCGCAAGGCCTGCAACCTCACAAACTCGCGAAACGCCCGCAGAGACTTCATGTCGATGGCCAGTTCGCAACGAACCTTGCTGCTGTTCTCGGGCGGCTGCATCACCAGGACCAGAGAAACGTCATCATTGATACTGACATCACAGCGCAGCAGCTCACGGCGCAGCGAGTGCAGGGCCGCTGCCGGCGTGGCATGCTCCTGGACCAGCCTGCGCACAGTGTCATGGATCAATTCCCGCCCGATCCGTTCCCCGTTGGGCAAAATGGCATCGGCCATGCCGTCTGAACAAAGGAAAAGCGCGTCGCCGACTGCCAACGGCGCTTCATCCTGAACCGACTCGATACGATCCAGCACGCCCAGGGGTGGATGCTGGTTTGGCAACAGCATAGTCTGCCCATCCGCGTGAATCAGGAGGGACTCCTCGTGGCCACAGCCCACCCAGCTGATGACCTTGCGCGAGCGGTCAATCCGGATGTATGACAGCGTGACGAAGGCTTCCAGGGCCTGCAGGTGTGGTGTCATGGCGTGGTGGACCGATGACACGATTTCTATCGGCTGCGGCGCAGCCTGCCCCGATTTCTGTGTCGCCAGCAACTCGGCCAATGACCGACTGAACTGCAACTTGGTGGCCGCGCCCATCAGTGCTGCCGGAACCCCTTTGCCCATGACATCGCCAGTGATGATGTCGACGCAATGCTCCCCAACCTGGATGACTTCCACAAAGTCGCCATCAATCCCCTTGGACGCCTGGTTAAAGCTGCTGAGCCACACATCATTCAGGTTCTGCAGCGGACTCGCAGCCAGCAGCGATTGCTGGATCCGGGTGCCAATTTCCAGTTCGCGCTGACTGGCCTGTGCGAGTGCCATCTCGGTTCGACGCAGCTGGGAAATGTCAGTTTGTATGGTGATGTACTGCCGGATGCTGCCGTCCTGGTTCGGAACCGGGACCGTGGTGCTGGACACCCAGTAGTTGCCGCCGTCGCGTCGACGCAGAGACAGTTCGCCATGCCAGACCTCCCCCAGCGCGTGGGCCGAGCGCATTTCAGCGTAGGCAACCGGGTTGAGCCGTTCCCGAAGCTTGTAGTATTTCTTTCCCAACAACTCGTCTTTCGCGAATCCGGAAATTTGAACCAGCTTGTCATTGGCATAAATGATGGTTCCGTCTACATCCTCGATGCTGACAATGGCGTGCTCATCCAGCGCCATCTTTTGGTGCTCCAGATCCGTGGCCAGCTCGCGGTACTTGAGCAACAGGTCCGCCTTTTCGCGCTCGTTGCGCTTCTTCTCGCTGATATCACGCACCGAGACTGTGAAGAAGGTCTTCCCGTGTACCCGCAGCGGAATGATCGTCAGCTCGATCGGAAAGCTGCTCTGGTCTGACCGCATGCCAACGGTTTCGATGCGCCTGTTCAGCCGGTCCAGCACCGGACCGTCACCGTCGCGCGCAAATCGCTGCATGCCCTCCTGGTGGTCCCGCCGCATGCCTTTAGGCACCATGAAATCATGAAGTGGCTTGCCTACAACCTCGGTCTCGCTGCGCCCGAACATGGTTTGGATGGCAGGATTGACAGCGACGATGCAACCATCCGAATTCACGGTCAGCATGCCATCGAGGGAGGACTCAAACATCGCCCGTTGTCGGGCGTCGCTGGCATAGACTGCCTGATGCAGTTCCTCGTTGATGGATTGGTGGCGCTTCAGACTGCGGGTGGTCACCACCGTGAGCGCCGCAATCACCAGCAGGGCACCCAGCGCCAGACTTAAAGTCCAGCGCTGCACGCGCATCACGTCGCTCATGACATCGGAAAGCGATGACTCCACAATAAGTGCCATGGGCCACTGCGGCAAAATGGCAAATGCCGTGCTGACACTTTCATTGTCCAGACCGGCGCCGATATAACTGCCCCACTCACGGTTCGGAAGATAGTCGATGAACAGTCTGATCTGACGCAGCGAACTGCCAAGGGGACGCGCCGTATTGCTGGTGGCAACCAGCAGTTCGCCTTCGTAACTCACAAGCGCGACACGAACCGTCGGATCGCTGGCTGAAGCCTCGTACACCGAGCTGAAGTAGTCAGCGTTGATCAGCGCAACCAGCGTCTGCCCCTGTCCCATCGGTGTACTCAGTCGAATCAGCATGGGCAACACATTCAATCTGGAATCAACCGATGCTCTGCGTGCAATGTCGCTCAGGTCACGGCCAGCCAGCATGGGCCCCATTACGACCCTGGATGCGTCCGACGTCGTCACACCGAACACACTCATGTCGACTTTGGTTCCAACATTGCCTGGCGAACTGCTGGCAAGCACCTGTCCACCTTCACTGAGTACCGAGACACTCCTCAATTGGGGGTATCCGCGCACCATACTGACAATCAGCGGCTCCAACTGCCCCGGCTCGCGCGGATCACGCAAATCACGATCTGTCGAAGCCAGCACCATCAGCATCGACTCGACGGCACTGATCTCGGTGGCGGACTGACGTGCCATCAGCTTCGCCAACTGCTGGAACTGCATCAGGCTTTGCGCCCGCCGGTCGCTCTTTTGCAAATCGATAAAGCCCAGGCTCAGAGTCATCACAAGAATCGCCAGCAAACCGGCAATGCCGATCAAGTGGGCGCTGTTCAGCCAGACTTTCAGGGGTGATGCGCTCTGCGCATTGTGATCGGACACGGTCACCCTACTTTGCAACGATGATGTCGCCCAGGCCGTACTTCCTGGCCGCCTTGTCAAGACGACCATCTGACTTGATGCGGCCGACAAACTGATCAACCTGTGCCAGCCAATCCGTGTCGCCAGGCTTGACCGCATAGGCATAGGGAATGAGACTGAAAGGCTTCGGCGGTGGCACCAGACGCACCCAATCAGCGCTCGCCATCAGACGGCGACTGTAGGGATAGTCTGTCATGAACACGTCAACACGCCCTGATTCGAGTTCCTGCTCACGCGTCATGGGTGGCCGGATCACAACCAGTTTCGCCTGCTTGAGTGTGGCCGCCATCACGGGCTCCATGAAGGTCCCAGCCTGAACCGCAACCTGAATCCCCGGCTTGTCTATATCGTCCCAATTCCGGATGCTACGGCTGGCGCGTGTGGTGATGCCATAGACGTCGCTTTGCAGGTAGGGCTGAGTGAATTTCAACGATTGCTGCCGCTGCGCTGTGACGCCGACCGCAAACATGGCCACATCACATCGATCGTCCAGCAGATCAGGGATCAGTCTGGCGAAGGAGGACTCCACGTACTCCAGCCGCACACCGAGGTCCCTGGCAAATTCGCCGGAAAGATCAATATCAATACCGTCGAGTTGCTGATTGCGGGGATTACGAAAGGTAATGCCATAGTAGTCTGGCCAGATGCAGGCCCGAAGTAGCTTCGCAGTTCGAACACGTTCTGCGACCGCGCCTGCGCCTGCCAAAGGCATCGCCAGCAGGCTCGCTCCTGCGAGCAGGACCAGAGCACATACCCGACCGCTGGCGCCTGAAAAAAACCGATGTCGTCCTGAGAACTCCACATCCATGTTGCAAACGGGTGGATCAGGCAAAGGACCTGACCGCCTCCTCGCTCGTGTCATGGATGTTGAAGACCCGGTGCATGCGCATCAGTTCAAACAGTGCACGCACGGTCTTGGACATGGCGCACAATTTGAAATCTCCACGCCTTCCGTTGAGCAGGCGCAAACAGGAAATCAGTGCGCCCAAACCGGAACTATCAACAAACTTCACACCTGACATGTCCAGCACCACGCGTGTGCGCTCATGCATCATGGACTGCACGGCGTCCCGGAACTCCCGTGCATTGCTAGCGTCCAGATTGTCTTCGTTGAGTTCGATGACCAGTACATCGTTGTCTTCAATTTTTCCCTTGAGTTCCATCATCGCTTCCTTCTTTGGTTCGGGTTCGCATTGGTTGGACGGTATTACAGCGCGAACTGGCGTCAAGAATGTGGCCACAATGTGACGAAGTGGCGGCGCGTCTGATCTCTGCCTCGAGTTCGGCCAGCGCGCCATCCAACCCTGCCCTGGCACCTTGTCGTGCCCTTGTCTCGGCTTCGCGGGCGCAGCGTCCCAGTGGCTCGAAACCAAAACTGGCGGCGCTACCCGACAGTCTGTGCAGTGCGGCGAGCAGGGTTTCGTTGTCAGGAGCGCTGTGAATTTCGGCCCACCGCAGAGGCAGCCCAGCGACGTAGCGCTGCCTCAAGGCCACAAACTGCACCCCGATCTCCGCAGGCAGCCCCTCAGTCGGCGAGGCCACCACCAAACTCCCAATAAATACGGATGTCCTGTGGCAACCTGATCGGGTCAAATGGCTTGACGATGACACCCGTGGCACCGTATTGCAGAAGCTCCTCAACTTCGTCCGGCATCGCCTTGGCAGTCAGGAACACGACTGGCACACCTTCCATCGACTGGTGCGACCGCAATGCGGTGAGCGTCTGCGGTCCGGTCAGGTCAGGCATCATGACATCGAGCAACACCAGTTGCGGCTGGAAGAGTGGTGCCTTTGCAATGGCGCTGTGACCCCCATCGCACATGCAGACCTCGTAGCCACCCAAGGTAGCCAGGCTGAATTCCAGAATCATCCGGATGTCCGGATCATCTTCCACACACAAGACGCGACGCAGATCTTTCATGGCAGCTCCTGCCTCCCCACCTTGACGATGGCGGACCGTACCGCGGCCAGTACGTCGTCGCTGGCAGTCTGTGACTTTCGCAGCCACTTCAAGCCCATGCGATTCACAAATGACTCGTCCACGCTGTCGCTGTACAGAATGACGGGCCTGCCATTTGCCAAGCGCTTCAGCGCAGCACAAAATTCCTCCGCCGCACCCTGTGCCCGGGGATCCGCAAAAATGATCGGCGCACGATCAAGCCCTTCAAGAGCCTGCGCCCGCTGCAGATCGGAAACTCCCTCCACCCGGCACAGCGATGACAGCCAACTGGCCACGCGAAGCCGGGCATCCACATCGGCATCAATGTGCAGCAACCAAGGCGAAGACACCTCGGTACTCACGTCAGCTCGCGAGAACTCGACGCTGAAGGTGGCGCCTTCACCAGGTACCGAATCAACGTCGATGCGCCCGCCCATGCGATCGACCAACATGCGACTGATGTACAAGCCCAGACCGGTCCCACCCTGGGCGCGCCGGTCGGAACCATCAGCCTGTGAAAACTTCTCAAACAGGCGAAGCCGGAACTTCGGGTCCACGCCCGGTCCCCGATCACGAACTTTGACGCGAACCCGGTTCGCAGACCAACCCAGGCTCACGGTCACCATATCGCCCTTGGCCGAATGCTTGATGGCATTGGACAGCAAGTTGGCCATGACCTGCAGGAAGCGCTCCCCATCAATGCGAACCTGCGGACTGCCTTCCGGTATGTCGGCATTGAGAGTCACGCTGCCCCGTTGCGCGTAGCCCTGGTTGGCCGCCATCGCCTCTCTCAGCAGTTCATCAAGCCGCGTCGCTCGCAACTGCAGCACCATCTGATTGCCTTCGAGCTTGGTCAGATCCAGGATATCGTCGATCAAGCGGCTCAGGCGCTCCCCATTGCGTTTGGCAATTTCGGCCAATGGCACGGCAGCCTTTGGCAAGACACCGGCGGCACCACTGGCCAGGAGGCCCAAAGCACCCCGGATCGAGGTCAGGGGAGTGCGCAGTTCGTGGCTGACTGTGGCCAGAAACTCATCTTTCATGCGTTCCACGTGACGTCTCTCGGTCAGGTCCCTGATCACCAGGGTATGCTGGACACGGCCCTGCTCAATCCAGTCACTGAGCGCCAGTTCGGCCGGAAACACACGGCCATCCGCGCGCCGCAAGACCAGTTCGCAATGTGCCGGCAGTTCACCCAAGGGTCGACCCAACGCCGCCTCCACTTGCTGCCCGGTCAGTTGCCCGCTCTCGCATCCAAAAAGACGCGCTGCAGCAAGATTGCACTCTTCAATCAGTCCGTCCCCGTCGAAGGTCAACACCGCATCCAGAATATTATCGTGAATGGCGCGCTGGCGCTGTGCCAGCGCCGCCAGGCGTGACTGCAGGCCCAGCACCCGGGCGTAGTGACGCAACTTGGCCTCCAACAAGCCTGGGCTGATGGGGCGTACCAGATAATCGTCGGCGCCATGCGTCAATGCGTGAATGAAGTGCTCTTCGCCTTCCAGCGAAGACGTCACGATCACCGGCAACCAGCGCTCTGTGACCACCTCGCGTATGCGGCGCGTCACTTCAAAGCCGTCCATGCCCGGCATCAGGAGGTCAAGCAGCACGACGTCGGGCTCCTGCTCGCGCACCTGCTCGATCGCGGTCTGCCCACTCGCCGCCTCCAGCGCCAGATGCCCGAGCCCTCGCAACAAGTCGCACAGATGCAGGCGTGAGTCCAGTATGTCGTCCGCCACCAGAACCCGCAAAGCGGACCGAGCCTTGCGGGATCTGTCCACAGAGTTCACGTCGTAGACGGTTTGGTGCGAAGCCATCGTGGGCAGTTTAACAAGTCGTTGACAATCCTGTCACAACTTGAGCCAGGCAAAGGACTGTAATACGAGGCATCCAACGAACGAGGTGTCTCCAATGACAGGATCTTCAATGCCCGAGCTCAAAGTACCACTGGCCAACCGCTTGCGCGCACGTCGCGCACGCCTTGTCTGGTGGTGGTCCACGCGCAAATTGCCACTGCTCAAACGGGCTCTCGATGTCATGCTGGTACTGTCAGCGTTGCTGTTGCTGGCGCCGGTGTTCCTGCTGGTGGCACTGGCGATCAAACTGTACGACCGGGGCCCGGTGCTGTTTTGGCAGAAACGTGTCGGTCTGCACGGAAAAATCTTCGAATTCCCCAAATTCAGATCCATGTGTGTCAACGCAGAAGCGGTTCGGGCTGCACTCATGGCCAGCAACGAGCATGGTAGCGAAGGCGTCACTTTCAAGATGAAGCGCGATCCGCGCATCACACCGGTGGGACGACTCATACGGCGCACCAGCATCGATGAGCTGCCGCAGCTGTGGTGCGTGCTGACTGGCGAGATGAGTCTGGTCGGACCGCGCCCGCCCTTGGTCGACGAAGTCGCGCGCTACACCATGCAGGAGCGTCAGCGCCTGTCAGTGACGCCAGGCCTGACCTGCATTTGGCAAGTCAACGGACGCTCCGAAGTACCTTTCCCGCAACAGGTTCTGATGGACATTGACTACATACAGCAACGCTCCATGAGCACCGACGTCAAATTGCTTGCAATGACCTTGCCAGCAGTGATTCGTGGCCGTGGTGCCTACTGAGACGTGTCATGGCGAACTGGTTGAGTCCTACTGGGCAGGCGGCTTCCGCCGCCGGCGCACCCTTCGACGAAAGATCAGACCGGAAGTTGCGTGCACTGGACCTGCTGCTGACACCTCCCACCCTGCTTTTGTGTGCACTCCCAATGGCCTTGAGCCTTCTGGTCGGGCGTCGCCGCGCCGTGCTCCACTGTGGTCGCAATGGAAAGGAGTTCCGGCGGTGGCAAATTGACTTCCCGAACACCTGGGCCGGGCGTCTGCTTCGAAAAAGTGGTGTCAGCACCTGGCCCGTGCTGCTCAACATCCTTCGTGGCGAAATGGCCTGGGTCGGTCCCCGACCCAGCGTCAGCGCCGGTCCGGATTCCAGGCCGCCCGCTGTGGCATCGGTACGCCCGGGCCTGGTCAGCATCTGGGAGTTGCGCCGCCGCACGGCAGTCGACTTCGGCACCGAAATCGACGCTGATATCGAATACGCTGCGCAGCGCGGACTGCAACATGATCTGGGTCTGCTGCTGCGCGCGTTCATGCTGCTGTGGCTGCCCGCGCCAAGGGAAACCAGCGAAGCACGCGTGTGCGTGGGCGATGTATCGTTCGACAACGTCACGATGGCGCAGGCCGTGACCCGGATCGCCGGGATGCTCAATGGCAGCGACGTTCAGCAGGTGAGTTTTGTCAACCCTGCCTGCGTCAATATTGCCGCAGGTGACCGCGGCTACCGCCGACTGCTGACGCGAGCGGCTCTGGTGCTGCCGGACGGGATCGGCATCAAGATCGCGGCAGACCTGCTGGGCGTACCCCTGAAACAGAACGTCAACGGGACCGACCTGTTCCCGCGCCTTTGTGAAATGCTGCAGGAGCAGGACGCCAGCCTGTTCCTGCTCGGTGGCCGCCCCGGGGTGGCCGAGCGCGTCGCGGAGGTCATCCATACGGGCTGGCCACAGTTGCGCATTGCAGGCTTGCGGGATGGCTATTTTGATACCGCACAGGAAGGTGATGTTGCTGCACAGGTGAGGACCAGCGGGGCCGACGTTCTGTTCGTGGCTCGAGGCGTACCGATGCAGGACGTCTTCATCGACAGGCATCTGCATCAGCTTGGCGTCAAGGTGGCCATAGGTGTTGGCGGGCTGTTTGATTTTGTGTCCGGCCGCATCAGCCGCGCCCCGGGCTGGATGCGCGATAGCGGCCTGGAATGGATCTATCGCCTGCTGCAGGAGCCCGGTCGGATGTGGCGACGTTACCTTGTGGGCAACTTCAGTTTCCTTGGTCGCATCGTGTTGCAATGTCTGGGTCTGCGCAAACCAGCCAATGATCACCTGAAACCGGCCATTCCATTGATGAACGCAGCTGGCGCAGGAATTTCCGGACTGCGAACAGTTCTGTTTGCAACCGCCACTTCACCGAAGGACGTACCCGTTCCGGATGACTTTCCGGCCGCGCTTTTGCCACTGGGACACAGCACCTTTGCTGAACGCGCCCTCGAACAACTTTCCAACGCCGGTGTCAGGCAGGTAGACGTGGTCGTGAGTTCGCGTCCGGAGGAGTTGCGCAGGCTGCTCGGAAACGGCGAACGCTGGGGGGTCAATCTGCGCTGGCATCTGGTCAAGGACGCCAGTACGCCTTACGGTATTTTGCCCTCGCTCGGTCTGGAACAGGTCGAGCGCGTGTTGCTCGGTCATGCGGACCGATGGATCGGGGCTGAGGCACTCGCCTCCTTGCTTGAGCGTGATTTCGTGCTGACCCTGGCGAATGAAAATGCGGGTGTCCAGTGGGCAGGCTGGGGTTGTGTCTCACACAAGCTGCTGGGCGCGATATCACCCTTCAGCAACGAGGCGGCATTGGGATCCCTTATGTGCCGTCAGACCGGCGAACTGATGGTGCTGGAAGCTGATCAGTTCGTCGCCGTACACACAGCAGAGGACCTGCAGGAAGCACAAACCAGGACAATGACCGGGGAACTGATGGCCCAGGTCCCAGCCACATGGCTGCAAGCACCCTGGGGCGCCTACAGCCCGGAAGCAGTAGTTCAAGCGGGCGCCGTGATCGAAGGACCAGTACTGATCGGACCTGGCTGCCTGGTCGCCGCTGGAGCCCGCATCGGACCGGGAACACTTCTGAGCAGTGACTGTGTGATTTCGTCTGACTCCACTGTGCGCAACAGCGTGGTCCTGCCGCATACCTACGT
Source organism: uncultured beta proteobacterium (assembly GCA_903875275.1). Taxonomy (GTDB): domain Bacteria; phylum Pseudomonadota; class Gammaproteobacteria; order Burkholderiales; family Burkholderiaceae_C; genus Rhodoferax. The sequence goes on from CAIQVX010000331.1 coordinate 35,208, forward strand.
GGGCCAGGGTCTGGAACTCGATGGAACCATCGTCAACGCACGCAGTGTGCAACACTTGCGCCTGGGTGTGCGCACTGTCCTTCCAGTCTCCGAGGGACTGCTGCTGGACCTGAAGCGAAAGAAGACGGTCCGCACTTCCTGGACCGCCCGTCTGCTGGCGTGCCTGGCCTGCTCGGCCCTGCTGCCATGGCTATTGATCGACGCCGGAGTGCGCCGCCTGCGCGGCTCAAGGCCGCGTTGGAGTCAGCGTCTGATTGTGGCCGGACAGGACGCGGATAGCGGCCAACTGCGCCTTCAGCGTTTACGCTGTGCCGGCGCTGATCAGCGGGGGATGGGGCGCCTTCTGGCCCAGTATGGCGCCTGGCTTGACATTGCTGCGGGACACAGAAGCTGGTTCGGTGCGCGGCCCCGAAGCGAATCGGAATGGTATGCCCTGAGCCGCGACTGGCAAATGCTGCTCGCCAACACGCCAGTGGGGTGTCTGCACGCGCCCGCCTGGTCCGAGGGTCAAGGCGAAAGTCCGGAAGCGCAGGCCGCTGCCGACGTCTTCTTCGCGGTCAACCAGGGGCCCGTTCAGAGGGTCCGACTCCTGCTCTCAACCCTGCAGGGCATGCAGACATTCGCCTGATACCGGTCAAAGCTGACCGGCGTCAGACGCGCTGGCGACAAGGTTCTTACCGGCGTACCGTCGCCCGCGCGACAATTGGCCTGTTTTCAGTCACTCACAAGACAGGCTATGGACGACCCTATTCTTACCATCGAAGAACGCGAAGCCATCAACGCTGGCCGCTGGTTTTCATCCCTGTCACCCTCACTACGTCACGATATTCTTCGATGTGCCTACGTCAAACGCTACAAGGACGGCGAACTGATCACCGCCCGTGGCGAGCAACCGCAGGAATGGATTGCCTGCGCGCGCGGCGCTGTACGTGTCAGCTCGACCTCGATTTCGGGCAAACAGATTACCTTGACTTACGTCGAGCCGGGCATATGGTTTGGCGATGTGGCGATCTTCGACGGCGACCGGCGCACGCACGATGCCTACGCGCATGGCGAAAGCACGATTCTGTGCGTGGCCCGGGCCGACTTCAAGAAGATACTGGCACTGCACGCAGAGTTGTACGAGGCTCTGCTTCGACTTCACGCCCGGCGCATCCGCCAGCTCTACGGCCTGGTGGAAGACCTCAACACCTTGCCGCTTCGAGCACGGCTTGCAAAACAGTTGCTGCACCTGGTGCGCAGTTACGGCGTCCCGTCTCTGAGCAATGGTACCGAGGTGCGCATCGGACTGCAGTTAGCGCAGGAGGAATTGGCCCAGTTGCTGGGAGCCTCCAGGCAGCGCGTGAATCAGGAACTCAAATCAATGGAGCGCGAAGAAGCGATCCGGATCGAGCCCGGTGGCTTGGTTATTCGCAACCGCGAAGCGCTGATGCGCATCATTGAGGCTGACACCTGAACCTACCGGATGACCACTACACCATGAGCGATTTTGATCATTTCGTCGGCACAAGGCCGGTCTCGCAAGCCCAGGCCTTTGACATCGACGCCCTGTCGGCGTGGCTGGAACAGCACCTGCCAGGCTTTTCTGGCCCCCTGAGCGTGGAGTCGTTCAAGGGTGGCCAGTCCAACCCGACTTACAAACTGAGCACACCCACGCAACAGTATGTGATGCGCGCCAAACCCGGCCCGGTCGCCAAACTGTTGCCCTCGGCGCACGCCATCGAGCGCGAATTCGCGGTCATGAGTGGTCTCTATGGTACAGACGTCCCTGTGCCCCGCATGTACTGCCTGTGCGAGGACGAAGCGGTGATCGGGCGCGCCTTCTACGTCATGGAGTTCATGCCCGGACGAGTGCTATGGGACCAGAGCCTGCCAGGAATGAGCATGCAGGAACGCGCCGCCATCTACAACGAGATGAACAGGGTCATTTCTGCGCTGCATAGGGTCAAGTTTGACGAGCGCGGACTCGCCGGATACGGCAAGCCGGGCAACTACTTTGAACGCCAGATAGGGCGCTGGAGCAAGCAGTATGCAGCCTCAGCAGACGGTGCAGGTCCGATGTCGCAACCAACGCGCGAGATGGACCTGTTGGTGCAATGGCTGCCGCAGCACATCCCGGCCATGGCCAGAGCCACCGAACTGGTCAGCATCGTGCACGGCGACTATCGACTCGACAACCTCATGTTTCACCCGACCGAGCCGCGCGTGGTGGCTGTGCTGGACTGGGAACTCTCCACGCTGGGCCACCCCTTGGCCGATTTCAGCTATCACTGCATGGCATGGCACATTCCGCCGGGCGCTTTTCGTGGTATTGGCGGACTCGATGTCGCCAGTCTGGGCATTCCGACAGAGGATGAGTACATCCGCCTTTATTGCGAACGCACAGGTCTGACCACACCGCAGGCGCTCAAGGCTGACTGGAATTTCTACATGGCCTACAACCTGTTCCGCATTGCGGCCATTTTGCAGGGCATCGCCAAGCGCGTTGAAGCCGGCACGGCGGCCAGTGCGCAGGCCGTCAGCTCCGCCGCCGGCGTAGAACCACTGGCGCAGATGGCCTGGAAATTCGCCGAGCAAAGCTGACTCAACTTTTTTTCAACAGACACCACCGGAGACATCATGGATTTTGACTATTCACCCAAGACAAAGGAACTGCAGGTAAGGCTACAGGCCTTCATGGAGGAGCACATTTACCCTTCGGAAGGTGCCTACCACGCGGAAATCGCCGCCAACACCGCGGCCGGCAAGCGCTGGACACCACTGCAGACGATTGAGGGTCTCAAACCCAAAGCGCAGGCCGCCGGCTTGTGGAACCTGTTCCTGCCAGTCGACAGTGCCGCAGCTTCCGGCTACGACGGCGCTGGCCTGACAAACCAGGAGTACGCGCCACTGGCCGAGATCATGGGCCGCGTGCTGTGGTCCAGCGAAGTGTTCAACTGCTCCGCGCCCGACACTGGCAACATGGAAACCATTGCCCGCTATGGCTCCGAAGCCAACAAGGCGCGCTGGCTCAAACCCTTGCTGGAGGGCAAGATCCGCTCCGCCTTTGCCATGACCGAGCCTGATGTGGCATCAAGCGATGCCACCAATATCCAGACCCGTATCGAGCGCCAGGGCGACGACTACGTGATCAACGGTCGAAAGTGGTGGACATCGGGGGCCGGAGACCCGCGCTGTGCCGTCTTCATCACGATGGGCAAGACGAACCCGGATGCGCCCCGACATTCACAACAGAGCATGATCATCGTTCCTGCAGGCACACCGGGCCTGACCGTGGTGCGTGCGCTCAATGTGATGGGCTATGACGACGCACCGCACGGCCATATGGAAGTGCTGTTTGAGAACGTGCGTGTCCCGGCGAGCAACATTCTGCTTGGCGAGGGACGCGGCTTCGAGATCGCCCAGGGACGCCTTGGCCCGGGACGCATCCACCACTGCATGCGCCTCATCGGTCTGGCTGAAAGAGCGCTTGAATTGATGTGCAAGCGCGCATCCCTGCGCGTTGCCTTTGGCAAGCCCATTGCCGCACAAACCGTCACCCAGGAACGCATTGCCGAAGCGCGTTGCAAGATTGACATGGCGCGCCTGCTCACGCTGAAGGCAGCTTGGATGATGGATATCGCCGGCAACAAGTTTGCCAAGAATGAAATCGCCATGATCAAGGTGGTAGCACCCAGCATGGCTTGTCAGGTCATCGACTGGGCGATGCAGGCCCATGGCGGGGGCGGCATGTGCGACGATTTTCCGCTGGCCTACAGCTACGCCAACGCCCGCACATTGCGCTTTGCCGACGGTCCGGATGAAGTGCACCGCAACTCGATTGCCAAGGCAGAACTTGGCAAGTACATGCTCAGGGCCAAAGCGGCCTGATTTGAAAGCGCGCCGCGTCAGTGCAAATGACGCGGCTTGCGCCCACCGCCGTGGCCAAGACCGCCATGGCCCCCACTGGAGCCGCGCGGCGGTTTGCCAAGCTGCAGCGAGTTGACCAATTCGTCAAAACGCTGGCTGAACAGTTTGTCGATTTCGGCCACCACACCACCCAGCTCGGCGCCGTCAAAGTGACGTTCCATCAAGTTGACCACGTCCTGCACGAGCAGGTCGCGCTGCACCTGCATGATGGCAGCCGGATCGGGTCCGACGAACAGCATCAAAAAATCGTCGCGTGACTCGGTGGTTTCGGACTCGTCCTCGTCTTCTTCGTCCTCAAACTCGGTGTCATAGAAGGTGACCTCAATGGCGGTGCCGGTTTGCGCCAGTTCGTTGAGGTTCATGCACATTTCGTCCAGTGCCTGGCGAAAGTCATCGTCACCCTCCACCGTCCAGCACATCTGCAGCAGGTGTCCCTGGGGATCAAACTTGATACCAGGCTCGTCCTCGTAGGAACTCTGGGCTGCCTCAGACAGTGAGCGCGCACCGGCGTACTTCCAAAGGGGCTTGAGGGCATCCTGCAACTGTCCGAATACCACGTCGGCACGCAGGGTCACCTGACCATGCACATGAATCTCTAGGGGGTGGTTATAGCTTGACATGGGAGCTTAGTGTAATGGGATCGCTGGTGCCCGAGACCGGAATCGAACCGGTACGCCCCAATTACGGAAGCGGCGGATTTTAAGAATATCGTATCAACGGCAAAGCCTGTGTTTATGCGGGTTCTGAGACTATAGAGAAATTTGAGCAACAGTTTGTGTAACGCCAAAGCACCTATCTCGTTCGTTTTCGTAGCTGCCCCATTATCGCCAACTTCTGAGACTCAACATAGCACGCGCCAAGTAAAGAAAAATGAGTTTTACCAATGAAGTCAGCAGTCACTTGACCTCGCGCCATCACCCACCAACAGAAATCTTCGCAGCGTTCGCCTTTTGAACTGCTTGCTGTGCCTTCACCAATTTCTGTCGCGCTCGCTCTCGCTTCTCGTTCTGCGTGATCAGTGCCTTCTGATCTGCCATTGACTTCAGCTTCAATTGATCTGATGTGAGCGTCTTTGCGCCCCCATCCTCGTTCAGCGTCAGCGACAACACGCTGCCTTCGCCATAGAGCGATGTCAGTAGATGTCGCGCTTGAGCAGCACCTTCAGCATGAATTTCAGTCTTGAGCGTCAGCGTCATGGTGGCAGACTTCGCTCGTACTGTTGCTAAAAAGCGAGGTAGCGGGGTGGTGATTTCACTGATGTACATCAGCTATTTATCTTTTGTGCTTGTTTGTTTGAGAAAAACAATGTAGCGTCAAAATATTGCCGTTTTGACGATAGATGGTTTGGCGAGTTCGTCGGAATACGCGCAACAGAAGCGAACATGAGGGAGGCACCTTTGATGAACAGATCACGACTTGCGTTTCTTGGCATTGCGCTGCTCGCCTTGAGCTTGGTCGGATGCTTAAAGGTTGAATACGACTACAAGGCACTAGGCTTCGCTGACAAAGCGGAGATGGAATCTGCGTTCGCCAAGGGCTATCACACGAAGCAGAAGTTGAATGAAGTCACTACAAACAATAGCGCAGCAAATCCTTCAACTCCAACCTCACACAGTTCAAACAATTTAGATAGAAGTGGCTCCGCTTGTTTGAACAGTTTTACCCCAAGAGATAAAGAGACTGCGGGCGGGTTGAATCGATGCAGAGTTGTCCACGGCGGCGTGCGTCGCTTGCGACGAACGCAAAGCCGCGGTGGTCAACTCGGGGCA
>CAIQVX010000332.1 GCA_903875275.1 uncultured beta proteobacterium
ACTGTTCCAGGCCGATGCCGTGCTGGCGCTCGACGTCGCGCCGGCCTAAAGCGTCGATCCCACCGAGACCGCTTGACCGCTTGGGCTGTCGTCTCCGAACAGCGGCTGCACATTCCAGATTTCGCTGGCGTATTCGCCAATCGTTCGGTCCGATGAAAACGGACCCACGGCAGCGATGTTCAGAATCGCCTGACGCGTCCATTCGGAAGGCTTGCGGTACAGCGCGTCGACGCGTTGCTGCGCTGCCAGATAGTCCGGAAAATCCGCCAGCAACTGGTAGTAGTCCGACTCCAACAGCGAACGTGTGACGTCCTGGTAGCGCTGCGGTTCGTCGGGCGAGAAGGCACCGTCGGCGATGCGGTCAATTGCGGTCTTGAGTTCGTAGTTGTTGTCGTAGTAACGGCGCGGTTGGTAGCCGTGGGCGCGCAGCTCGGCCACCTGCTGCGTGCGGTTGCCGAAGATGAAGATATTTTCCATACCCACGTTTTCGGCAATTTCGATGTTGGCGCCGTCCCAGGTGCCAATGGTGAGCGCGCCATTGAGTGCAAACTTCATGTTGCCGGTGCCCGAGGCTTCGGTGCCCGCCATCGAGATCTGCTCCGACAGGTCGGCCGCCGGGATGATCATCTCGGCCAGCGTCACGCGGTAGTTGGGGATGAACACCAGCTTGAGCCGGTTGCCCACCAGCGGGTCGGCATTGATGACGGCGGCGACATCGTTGATCAGGCGGATGACCTGCTTGGCCATGTAGTAGGCCGAGGCCGCCTTGCCGGCAAAGATCACGGTGCGCGGCACCCAGTTCCCCTGCGGATTGGCCAGGATCTGGTGGTAGCGGCTGATCACGTGCAGCAGGTTGAGCAACTGGCGTTTGTACTCGTGCATGCGCTTGACCTGCACGTCAAACAGGCTCTCGGGGTCAACCCGGATACCGAGTTCGCGCGCAATGTAGTCGGCCAGACGGCGCTTGTTCTGCTGTTTGGCCAGGCGCACCGCGTTGTTGAAAGCGGGTTCACTGGCGAGCGGGCGCAATTGCGCCAGCTGATCGAGATGGCGGCGCCAGGTGCGACCGATGCGGTCGTCGATGAGCCGTGCCAGGGGCTGGTTCGCCTGCGCCAGCCAGCGCCGTGGCGTGATGCCATTGGTCTTGTTGCAAAAGCGCTCGGGGAACAGGCGTGCGAAATCGGTGAAGATGGTCTGCACCATCAGTTCGCTGTGCAGGGCCGAGACGCCGTTGATCTTGTGGCTGGCCAGCAGACAAAGGTAGGCCATGCGCACACGGCGGTCTCCGCTCTCGTCAATCAGCGATACGCGTCGCAGCAGGTCCGGCTCGCCCGGGTGGCTCTCGTGCAGGCTGGCCAGAAAACGGGCGTTCAGGTCGTAGATGATGCGCAGATGGCGTGGCAGCAAGCGGCCCATCAGTTCTGCCGACCAGGTTTCCAGCGCCTCTTGCATCAGCGTGTGGTTGGTGTAGCTGAAGATGCGGCAGCAAAGCGACCAGGCGCTGTCCCAGGCCAGGCGGTGCTCATCGACCAGCAGGCGCATCAGTTCAGGCACCGCCAGCGCCGGGTGCGTGTCGTTGAGGTGGATCGCCACCTTGTCGGCCAGCGCGTCAAAGCTGCTGTGGCTTCTCTGGTAACGGCGCAGCATGTCCTGCAGCGAGGCGCTGACAAAGAAGTACTCCTGGCGCAGGCGCAACTCCTTGCCATGGTCGGTGCTGTCGTCGGGGTAGAGCACGCGCGACACGTTTTCGGACTGGTTCTTGGCCTCTACTGCGCGCATGTAGTCGCCCTTGTTGAAGGCGTCGAGGTTGATGACACTGGTGGCGCGCGCCGACCACAGTCGCAGCGTGGAGACCGAGCTCAGCTCGTAGCCCGGGATGCCACTGTCGTAGGCGGTGGCGATGACGTCTTCGGTGTCGACCCAGTTCACGACCCCGTTCTCGGTCGTCAGGCGCCCGCCGAAGCGCACGGTATGGCTGAATTCAGGCCGCATGAATTCCCAGGGGTTGCCGTTGACGAGCCAGCTGTCGGGCTCCTCCACTTGCCGGCCGTCCACAATGCGTTGGGCAAACATGCCGAAGTCGTAGCGGATGCCGTAGCCCATGCCCGGCAGCCCGACGCTGGCAATCGAATCCAGAAAGCAGGCGGCCAGTCGGCCCAGGCCGCCGTTGCCCAGGCCGGGGTCGGCTTCCAGGTCGGTGATGGCGTCAAAGTCGGCGCCGAGTTGCGAGCAGGCGGTCTTGGTCTCTTCATAGATGCCCAGGGCCATCAACGCGTTGGTCAGCATGCGCCCGGGCAGGAACTCCATGGACAGGTAATAGACACGCTTGAGGTCGCCGTCTTCGGCTGCGTTCAGGCTGGCGCGCCAGCGGTCCATGGTGCGGTCGCGCAGGGCGTAAAAAATGGCAAACAGCCAGTCGCGGCGCGTTGCCGAGCGCACGTCTTTGCCGACCTGGTACACCAGTCGATTGGAGATGGACCGGCGCAGGGCATCGACGGTGTTGGTGGGCTGGTCAAACTGGAATGGCTGAACGCTGGACATCGACAATCTCCGGGAAACGGGGGCTCAGGAAGAAACAAGGGAACCGTGCGCAAGCGCGGTTCCGAGCAGACTCTGGTACAGCGAGCGGTAGGCCTGCGCCGGTTGCTGCCAGTCAAAACGTTGTTGCATGGCGTGGCGCTGCACCGCGCTCCAGTCTGCGGGCCGGCGCCGCAGCGCAAAGGCGCGGCGCACGGCACCGAGCAGGCCGCTTGCACTGAAATCATGGAACACAAAACCGCTGGCGCTGCCGTCATCGATGGCTTCCAGGCTGCAGTCGGTCACGGTGTCTGCCAGGCCCCCCACGGCGTGCACCAAGGGCAAAGTGCCATAGCGCAGACCGTACAGCTGGGTCAGACCACAAGGCTCGAAGCGCGAGGGCACCAGAATCACGTCGGCAGCGGCAATGATGCAGTGCGCCAGCGCTTCGTCGTAACCGGTGCGCAGGGCGGCTTGTCCCGGGTGGCACGCCATGGCCTCGCGCAGGGCACCTTCAATGGCAGGGTCACCACTGCCCAGTATGGCCAGCTGTCCGCCGCGCTCAACCAGCTCCGGCAGCATGGCGGGCACCAGATGCAGGCCTTTTTGTTCACTCAGGCGTGTCACCGCTGCAAACAGCAGTGCCTGGGGTCGTTCTTCCAGGCCCAGCAGTCGCTGCAAGTCGCGCTTGACACGGGCTTTGCCGCTTATGCACTGGCCGTCGAAGTGGGCGTTGAGCAGCGGGTCGGTGGCGGGGTTCCAGATGGCGTAATCGACGCCGTTGAGGATGCCGCTGATGCGTTCGCGCCGGGCGCGCAGCGCGCCGTCCAGGCCGCAACCCTGCTCCGGGGTCAGGATTTCCTGCGCATAGCGCGGGCTGACGGTGGTAATGGCGTCGGCAAACTGCAGTCCGGCCTTCATGAAGGAAAGCAGCCCGTGGTACTCGACACCGTCGATGTTGAAGAGCGACTCCGGCACGCCGAGGGCGGCGCAGCTGGAGGCGCTGAACAGCCCCTGGAAAGCCAGGTTGTGCACCGTGAACACGCTGGGTGTCACCGGGCCGGTGCCGGCCAGCAGTTTCAGGTACAGCGGGGCCAGACCGGCATGCCAGTCGTGTGCATGCACCACGTCGGGCTGCCAGTGCGGGTCGGCCCCCTGTCCGAGTGCAGCTGCGGCCCAGCCCAGCAGGGCAAAGCGGGCCGCGTTGTCGCTCCACTCCTGGCCGGCTGCGTCCTGGTAAGGGCCGCCGTCACGCTGGTACAGCGCCGGGGCGTCCAGCAGGTAAACCGGCTGGCCGCTTTCGATCACATGACCTGGCACCAGCATTGGCGGCGTCTCCAGGGTGCGCAGCACATCCGGGCCAGCTCGGGCCGGCAGGCGCAGTGCCGGTGCGTCGGCGCGCACACCGGCGGCAATGGAGGCAAACGCCGGCAACAGCAGGCGCACGTGGCAGCCCGCCGCCTGCAGTGCGGCCGGCAGCGCCGCACCCACATCAGCCAGACCGCCGGTTTTGAGCAGTGGATAGAGTTCAGTGCAGACGTAAAGAACCTTCACCGTGTCATTTCCCACTCTTGCGCTGTGTCGGCCAGGCGCTCCAGCATCGGGCGCGTGACCAGCACCACACCCTGTTCGGTACGGAAGAAGCGGCGCGCGTCCTCGGCCGGGTCCAGCCCGATCGTCATGCCGTCGGGGATGTGGCAACCCTTGTCGAGCACGACCTTGCGCAGATGGCAGTGCTGGCCCACTTCAACCTGCGGCAGCAGCACCGATTCCTCGATCTGACTGAAGGAATGCAGCCGGACCTTGGAGAAGAGAACGGAGCGGCGCACCAGCGTGCCCGAAATGATGCAGCCACCCGACACCAGGGAATCAACCGCCGTGCCGCGCCGAAGGTCATCGTCAAAGACGAACTTGGCCGGCGGCAACTGCTCCTGGTAAGTCCAGATCGGCCAGTCGCGGTCGTACAT
>CAIQVX010000333.1 GCA_903875275.1 uncultured beta proteobacterium
CGGCTCCACCGCGCCCGGCTTGATGGACCTGCGGACAACGCCAGTGGGCGACGTCTACCCCGGCGTGGAAATGCATGCCAACCTGATCGCCGGCATCATCGACGACAACATCAAGGAACGCCCTGACAATTCGTCCGATTTTGAGTTTTGGCCACTTCTCTTGGTAGGTTTGCTGCTGGCCTGTCTGCTGCCATCGCTCAAGCCAATGGGGGCGACGATGCTGTCGCTGGCAGTCATTGCCGCCTTGCTGGCAGGCAACATCACTGCGTGGCAGTTCAACAACTTCGATCTGCCACTGGCGTCGATTGTGGTGCTCGCTGCAGCACTGTTCCTGTTCAACATGGCCTACGGCTATTTCGTTGAGGACCATGGCAAGCGCCTGCTGACCGGTCTGTTCGGCCAGTACGTCCCTCCAGAACTGGTGGACGAAATGGCCAAGGACCCGGGCGCTTATTCGCTGGAGGGCGAAAGCCGGGAACTGACGGTGCTGTTCTCTGATGTGCGCGGCTTCACCACAATCTCCGAGGGACTGGACCCGTCGCAACTGACGCAACTGATGAATGAGTATCTGACGCCGATGACCCATGTGATTCACCAGCATCGCGGCACCATTGACAAGTACATGGGTGATGCCATCATGGCTTTTTGGGGCGCTCCAGTGCATGACGATCAGCATGCGCGCCATGCCTTGCTGGCGGGCATGGAAATGAACGTCAAGTTGGAGGGATTGCAGGAGCACTTCAAGGCCAGGGGTTGGCCACCGATCAGGATCGGCGTCGGTTTGAATACCGGTGAAATGACGGTTGGCAACATGGGCTCCGAATTCCGTCTGGCGTACACGGTGATGGGGGACGCGGTCAATCTGGGCTCACGACTCGAAGGTCTGACCAAAGAGTATGGCGTGCAGATCATGGTCAGCGAGTTCACCCGGGCTGCGGTGCCAGACTTTGTGTACCGCGAACTTGATCGCGTTCGCGTCAAGGGCAAGGACAGGCCGGTTGGCATATTTGAGCCGATCTGCCCGCAGGGAGAAGAGTCGTCTGGCTTGCTGGACGAACTGGCGCTTTACGACGAGGCGCTACGCCTGTACCGCGAGCAGGACTGGCAGAAGGCCGGCGAGCGATTTGCCAGTCTGCAGTCGACGTATCCGGAGCGCTACCTTTTCGAGGTGTATGCAAAGCGCATCACCTACTTGCGTGAATCCCCTCCGGGCCCGGATTGGGACGGTGCGTTTACCTTTACGACCAAGTGACTGAACAATAATAGGCGTGCGCTGTTTCAGGCCTATGGAACTGACGGGAAGGTGGATGCGTCAAAAGCGTGTTACCTTACTGCGGTACGGGCATGGCGAGTTTGGAGATGCAGCGGTGCCTTGTCCGCGTTGGGGTTTGCATTGACGGTTTGTTGGGGGTGATCTTTTTATGGCAGGTTTACAGGCAGGCTCTCCGGTGCCACAGGCACTCACGGTGCACAGTCAGTCCCGTGTGCTGGAGGTTCAGTTTTCCGACGGCGCCGACTTCCGGATTCCGTTTGAATTGATGCGGGTGTATTCGCCTTCCGCTGAGGTGCAGGGGCATGGACAGGGTCAGGAGGTGTTGCAGACGGGCAAGCGTGAAGTGCTGTTGACCGCGCTGGAGCCGGTGGGCAATTATGCGGTCCAACCCAGCTTTTCCGACGGGCACGACACCGGTATCTATTCCTGGGACTACCTCTATTTTCTCGGGTCGCGTCAGGAACAACTCTGGGCCGATTACGCCGCGCGCCTTGCGGCTGCCGGTGTCGAACGCGATACCCCTATGCCGCCCAAAGCCGCGCCAGCTTGCGCCAGCCACTGAATTAACATAACGGCCATGACAGCAACACATTTTGGTTACCGCTCGGTCGACGAGGCCGAAAAAGCAAAACACGTGCGCGGCGTGTTTGATTCGGTCGCGCCCAAATACGATCTGATGAACGATCTGATGTCCATGGGCCTGCATCGGGCCTGGAAGGCCTTCACGGTGCTGGTGGCGAATCTCCGTGAGGGGGACCAGGTCCTTGATATCGCGGGGGGCACAGGCGATCTGGCACTGGCCTTCTCAAAGAAGGTCGGACGCAGCGGTCGCGTGGTGCATACGGACATCAATGAAGCGATGCTGCGCACCGGGCGCGACCGCCTGCTCGACGCCGGTGTGGTGCTGCCGACCCTGGTTTGCGATGCCGAGAAGCTGCCTTTTCCGGGTAATCATTTTGATCTTGTCAGCGTCGCCTTTGGTCTGCGCAACATGACACACAAGGATGTCGCGCTGAAGGAAATGAATCGGGTGCTCAAACCAGCGGGCAAGTTGCTGGTGCTGGAGTTTTCAAAGGTTGCACCACCACTCGAAAAGGCCTACGACTGGTATTCCTTTAACGTGTTGCCCAAGTTGGGCAAGCTGGTGGCAGGGGACGATGCCAGCTACCGCTATCTGGCGGAGTCGATTCGCATGCATCCAGGACAGCAGGCGTTAAAGGAAATGATGAAGGAGTGCGGATTTGGTCATGTGGATTACCACAACATGACAGGCGGTCTGGTGGCTTTACACGTTGGCATCAAGTGCTGACGCTTGAGGCTCTGCCGACGACCCTTACCTAAGCGTTTGTTTACTTTGGAGATTTCATGAAATTCTGGTCTGTAGTGCTTGCGGTATTCTTGCTGTTGGTGGGTGTCAACGCCGAGGCGGCCAAACGTCTGGGGGGCGGCAGGTCGATCGGCCAGCAATCGAGTAATGTCACGCAGCGGCAGGCCGCGCCCGCGCAGGGTGCTGTGAAGCCGGCGGCCCCCGCGCCTGCGCCTGCGGCACCCACTGCTGCTCCCAAAAAACCCTGGGGCGCCATGCTCGGTGGACTTGCTGCCGGTCTCGGCCTTGCATGGTTGGCAAGTTCGCTTGGTATTGGCGGCGGCGCCATTGCCCAATTCATGCTGTTTGCGCTGCTGGCCCTGGTCATCATGATGGCGGTGGGATGGTTCATTCGATCCCGCAAGCCCACACCAGTTCAGACGCGTGACGCATCCGGCGCACCCTTCGCCTTCCAGAGTGCTTCGCCTGCCGGTCTGACGCCGACGCCGGCCAGTTACAACCCCGGCAATGTCGGCAATGATGCTTCTGCCCGTCCTTGGGAACGCAGCACATCCAGTTTTGATTCCCTGGGTGCAGCCAGCGCAAGCTCTGGCTCCATGATCGGCTCTGCTCTGGCAGGTTCTCAGAGCTGGGGAATTCCGGCAGGTTTCGATGTGGACGGCTTTGTGCAGGCAGCGAAGGCGAATTTCGTCTCTCTGCAGGCGGCCTGGGATCGATCCGATGTCGCTACCCTGCGTGCCATGATGACCGACACCATGCTCGCCGAGATCCGGAGTCAGTTGGCTGAACGCGAGGCGCAGTCGGGTGGTCAGGTTCATCAGACCGAGGTCGTGATGATCGAGGCGCAGCTGCTCGGGATCGAGGAACTTGCGGACGAGTACATGGCCAGCGTCGAGTTTTCCGGCATGATCCGCGAAGAACCTTCCGCTGGAGCGAGCCCGTTCCGTGAAGCCTGGAACATGACCAAATCCAAGAGCGGCCACAGTGGCTGGCTGGTGGCCGGGGTGCAGGCCCTGCAGTAAGGTGCAGCAGATTCAGGGAATAATAGGGGATTATGGCAACACAGTCCCCTTTTTCATGGCTTGACGATTTGGTTCGGAACCTGCCGCTGGCGGAGTTACCGGTGCCGCCGTGGGCGGTGGAGGAAAGTCAGCGCCGACTGGTGTTACTTCTCAACCACATCCTGATGCAGGAGCCGCAGGCCAGCAGCCGTCTGGCGCGTCAAAAAGGGCGGATCGTGCAGTTGCAGTGGGGTGCGCTGTCCATGAAGTTGATGGCCACACCAGCCGGTCTGCTGGACCTGGCGCCGGTGCAAGCCAAGGCCGATCTGGTCCTGACAGTCTGTGAAGAATCTCCGCTGGGGCTGGTCCAGGTGGTGCTGCGCGGTGAGCGGCCGGCGGTGAACATCGCGGGCGATGTGCAACTGGCTGCGGAAGTCAACTGGCTGGTTGATCACGTTCGATGGGACATGGAAGAGGACCTGGCACGTGTGCTGGGCGATGCACCCGCGCATGCCCTGGCTCAGGTGGTTCAGGGCGCAGCCAGCGCCTTGCGCCAGTTTCTGGGGCCCAGTGCGGTAGCTGACCCCGTCAAGGCTGCCACATGACACGCCTTTTTCGTGGTGGCTTCATTTTTTGGGTGCTGTTCCGCCATGGGCTGGATGTGCTGTTCCTGCGGGCGTTTCAGAAGCCCTCGCTCGATGCCATTGCCAGAACCCTGTCGTTTGGGCGAAATCTCCAGGCAACGCCCGGCCAGCGGATCAGGCAGTCGCTGGAACGACTGGGCCCCATCTTTGTGAAGTTTGGACAGGTGCTGTCGACGCGGCGTGACTTGCTACCGACAGACATCGCTGACGAGTTGGCCAAATTGCAGGATCGGGTGCCCCCGTTCGACAGCGATTTGGCCATTGCCACCATCGAGCGCTCTTTTCAGAAGAAGATAGAGGATATTTTCGTTTCATTTGACCGGGAGCCGATTGCCAGCGCATCGATAGCTCAGGTGCACTTTGCGGTGCTGAAGGACCGTGACGGGCAGGCGAGGGACGTGGCGGTTAAGGTGCTTCGGCCGGGAATGCTGATCGCCATCGAAAAGGATCTGAGTCTGATCCGCATGATGGCTGGCTGGATCGATGGTTTTTCCAGCGTGGGCAGACGCCTGAAGCCGCGTGAAGTGGTCGCTGAGTTTGACAAATACCTGCACGATGAACTCGACCTAGTGCGTGAGGCGGCCAGCGCCGCGCAGCTCCGGCGCAACATGGCCGGGCTCGATCTGGTGTTGGTGCCTGAGATGTTCTGGGACTATTGCATGCCCGATGTGATCGTCATGGAGCGCATGCATGGAGTGCCGGTCAGTCAGGTTGAGCGATTGCGCTCGGCCGGGGTTGATATTCCCAAGCTGGCGCGAGACGGCGTGACGATATTTTTCACGCAGGTGTTTCGGGATGGTTTCTTTCACGCAGACATGCACCCCGGCAATATTCAGGTCAGCATCGAGCCGGCGACGTTTGGCCGCTACATCTCGCTCGATTTCGGCATCATTGGAACGCTGAGCCGGTCCGACAAGGAATATCTTGCGCAGAATTTCACGGCATTCTTCCGGCGCGACTACAAGCGTGTGGCTGAACTGCACATTGAGTCTGGCTGGGTGCCCGCGACAACCCGAGTCGATGAACTGGAGTCAGCCATCCGTTCGGTTTGTGAACCGTACTTTGATCGTCCGCTCAAGGATTTTTCTCTGGGCCTGGTCCTGATGCGGCTGTTCCAGACATCCAGGCGTTTCTCGGTTGAGATTCAGCCGCAGCTGGTTTTGTTGCAGAAGACCTTGCTCAATATCGAGGGCCTGGGGCGGCAGCTTGACCCCGATCTGGACCTCTGGAGCACTGCCAAACCATTTCTCGAGCGCTGGATGCTCGATCAGATCGGGCCGAAAAAGCTTGTCGAGCAGCTACGCAATGAGGCGCCGCTCTATGCCAAGCTCATTCCAGAGTTGCCTCGACTTCTGGTCGATTTTCTGAAGAATGCCAAGCATGGAGCCCCGGAGGCGCTCAACGAACTCCTGCTTGAACAGAAGCGGACGAACCGGCTGTTGCAGGGGGTCCTGTACGGTGGTGTCGGATTTGTGCTTGGCATGTTCGTCATGCAACTGATTGGGCGGTTTCGTCACTTCTAGAGGGCAGGTCGGAGTGCCTTGAAGTGGACCGCAGGGCCTATAATGAAAGGCTTTGCAGCCCTCAATTCGAGCACCATTGCCATGCCAATTTACGCCTACAAATGCGAATCCTGCGGATTTGCCAAGGATGTATTGCGAAAGATGTCAGACGCGCCGCTGGTGGACTGCCCGGCGTGCAATGCACCGGCTTTCAAGAAGCAGCTGACCGCAGCCGGTTTTCAACTCAAGGGCTCCGGCTGGTACGCGACTGATTTCAAGGGCGGTGCAGCGGCATCCTCTGCCACTGCCACGGCTTCGCCGGATTCAACGAAAGCGTCGGACGGCGCTGCGGCAGACCAGAAGCCTGTGACCAAGGCCGATGCGGCCACGACGACCGCCCCCGCCGCAGGTGGGTGCGGCGGCGGCTGCGCCTGTCACTGACCCGGTTTCAAGCTGAACCGGATGCACACTGTGCCGTTCAAGAAATACCTCATTACAGGCCTGCTGGTCTGGTTGCCGCTGGCTATTACGCTGTGGGTCCTGATCTGGCTTGTGGGTCTGCTGGACGCCATTTTTGGTGGCTTTCTGACTGGCCTCGGGGCTCTGACACCTGGCTCGGCGAGCAGCCTGATTGAGCAATTGCGTCATATTCCTGGTTTGGGGGTGGTGCTGGTCTTTTCCGCTTTGTTGGTGACGGGCGCACTGGTCACCAATGTGGCGGGTCGATGGTGGTTGGCGCAATGGGAACGCCTGTTTACGCATATTCCGGTCTTCAAGTCGATCTACAACAGTGTGAAAAAGGTCTCTGACACGCTGTTTTCCAGCAATGGCAATGCGTTTCGGACAGCGATGCTGGTTCAGTACCCACGTGCTGGTGTCTGGACCATCGCTTTCCAGACCGGTACGCCCACTGGCGAGGTGGCGGAACACCTGGGGCCGGACTATGTCAGCGTTTACGTTCCAACGACCCCCAATCCGACCAGTGGCTTCTTTCTGATTGTCCCCCGTGCTGAGATCATTGAACTGAAAATGAGTGTTGATGAGGCGCTCACCTATGTCATTTCCATGGGTTCAGTAGCACCTGTGAGCTCAGTTGGTGGTCCAAGAAAATAGTTGATTTGTTATTAACCTGTGTCCCTGTTCAGCAGAGGCTTTGAAAGTTGTTTATGGCTATGCGTTCCCACTATTGCGGTCTTGTGACCGAAGCCCTCCTGGGTCAAACTGTCAGTCTGTGCGGTTGGGTGAACCGTCGCCGCGACCATGGCGGAGTCATCTTCGTTGATATTCGTGACCGCGAGGGCTATGTTCAAGTGGTATGTGATCCAGACCGCGCAGCGATGTTCGAGGTCGCAGAGGGTTTGCGCAACGAATTTTGTATTCAGGTCAAGGGCCTTGTGCGTTCACGACCGGCCGGCACCGTCAACGAGGGTCTGAAGAGCGGCAAGGTGGAGGTGTTGTGCCATGAGCTGACCGTACTGAACCCATCGGTCACTCCGCCGTTTCAACTCGATGACGAGAGTCTGAGTGAGACCACGCGTCTGACGCACCGTGTGCTGGACCTGCGCCGCCCGTACATGCAGAATAACCTGATGCTGCGTTATCGGGTTGCCATGGAAGTGAGAAAGTACCTGGATGCCCATGGCTTCCTGGATATTGAGACGCCCATGCTCGGAAAGTCCACTCCTGAAGGGGCACGTGATTATCTGGTGCCCAGCCGTGTACACGACGGACACTTCTTTGCCCTGCCGCAAAGCCCTCAGTTGTTCAAGCAGTTGTTGATGATTGCCGGCTATGACCGCTATTACCAACTGACGAAGTGCTTCCGCGATGAAGACTTGCGTGCTGACCGGCAGCCCGAGTTTACGCAGATCGATATCGAAACCTCGTTTCTCACGGAACAGGACATTCGCGACCTGGTTCAGGGCATGATCAAGACCGTCTTCCAAAATACGCTGGGTGTCGATCTCGGCGAATTTCCGGTGATGGCCTACAGCGAAGCGATGCACCGCTTTGGATCCGACAAGCCTGATCTTCGTGTCAAACTGGAGTTCACTGAACTGACCGACGTAATGACGGATGTGGACTTCAAGGTCTTCTCTGGCGCTGCCAACATGAAGGATGGTCGTGTTGTCGGCTTGCGCGTTCCGGGTGGTGCACGTGAGGTTGGCGGCCTGGCACGCAGCGAAATTGACGCTTATGCCGAGTTCGTCAAGATCTATGGCGCCAAGGGATTGGCTTACATCAAGGTCAATGATGTGACTCGCGGCCCAGGTGATGCAACTGCTCGCTGGCCCGGGCTGCAAAGCCCGGTGGTCAAGAACCTGCATGACAAGGCCCTCACCGAAGTTCTGGCACGAACCGGAGCGCAAAACGGGGATCTGATCTTCTTTGGCGCCGACAAGAGCAAGATTGTCAATGACGCGATTGGCGCGCTGCGCCTCAGGATAGGCCACAGTGAGTTCGGCAAGAAGAACGCCTTGTCCGAAAAAGCCTGGCGCCCACTCTGGGTCGTGGATTTCCCGATGTTCGAATTTGACGAGGAAGCACAGCGTTACACCGCGGTGCATCATCCCTTCACAGCGCCGAAAGAAGGTCACGAGGACTGGATGGTGACGGCACCCGAGAAATGTATTTCTCAGGGCTACGATATGGTGCTCAATGGCTGGGAGATGGGTGGGGGTTCAGTTCGTATTCACCGTGCCGATGTCCAGAAGAAGGTGTTTGATGCCCTGAAAATCACGCCCGAAGAAGCTCAGGAGAAATTCGGCTTTCTGCTGGACGCACTTCAATACGGTGCTCCGCCCCACGGGGGTCTGGCGTTTGGACTGGATCGCATCATCACACTGATGACCGGCGCCGAGTCGATCCGCGACGTTATCGCCTTCCCGAAGACGCAGCGTGCACAGTGCCTGCTGACTCAGGCGCCCTCTCTGGTGGAGGAAAAGCAGTTGCGTGAGTTGCACATCCGGTTGCGTACACCGGAAGCAGCCAAGGTAAACTGATCCGATTCGAATCCGGCCTTCAGGCACAATGAAAGGGCGCTCACGAGGGCGCCCTTGTTATGTCCACGCCTGCCTACAAAATTCCGCAATCCGTGCTGGTCGTGATTTACACGCCGGAACTCGATGTGCTGTTGATCAAACGCGCCGATGCAACCGACTATTGGCAATCGGTGACCGGAGCCAAGGACACGCTGCAGGAGTCGTATCGGCAGACGGCGATTCGGGAAGTTGGTGAAGAAACCGGGATTCTATGTGGCGAGAGTGCGTCCCTTGCGACCGGTTTGCATGACTGGGGGTTGGAAAATGTTTATGACATCTATCCTCAATGGCGTTGGCGCTATGCACCGGGTGTGACGCGAAACACCGAACATCTTTTTGGTCTGCGACTGCCCGCACGGATGCCGATTCGCCTGAGCCCGTGTGAGCACACGGCCTGTCAATGGTTGCCATACCAAGAAGCGGCGCTCCAGTGCTCCTCGCCATCCAACGCAGAGGCCATCCTGATGCTGAGCCATCTGTCCGCGCTGCGGGAGTCAACATGAATGTTGTGCGTGTCGCGACTTACAACATTCACAAGGGCGTTCAGGGTGTTGGTCCAAGGAGGCGACTGGAAATTCACAATCTGGGACACGCGGTGGAGCAGATAGACGCTGACATCGTGTGTCTGCAGGAAGTACGCAAAATGCACCGGGTCGAAGAGCGCCACTTTCCTCGCTGGCCAGATCTGCCGCAGGCGAATTACCTGGCCCCGGAGGGTTACGAAACGGTGTACAGATCCAATGCGCTGACCCTGCATGGGGAGCACGGCAACGCTGTGCTATCGCGCTGGCCAGTGTCGGCGTATCAGCATGAGGACATTTCCGACCACCGCTTTGAGCAACGCGGTCTGCTTCACGTAGAGATCAAGGTGCATGACCGGGACGTTCATGTGGTGGTCGTGCATCTGGGCCTGATTCGGTCGAGTCGCGCGCGACAGATCGCACAATTGCAGCGCTTTATTGAGCGCGAAATCCCGCCATCGGCGCCACTGCTTGTGGCAGGTGACTTCAACGACTGGGGCAACCTGGTGGAGCGGACGCTGCAGGCCAGTGACTTGCATACGTTCAAGGGTGCCAATCAAATGACGTTTCCGGCACGTTTGCCCCTGGTGCAATTGGACTATGTCTATGCCAGGGGCCTCACACCCATGGGCGTTCATGTTCCGCGTGGGCGCATCTGGTGGCGCATGTCGGATCACCTTCCGCTGATTGCGGAGTTTGCTTTACCTGTGGCAGCCTAGCGAGATCATGTCGCAGCTTCGAACCGGCCATCAGCTTCAACTTCTTGAGGGGGGACGGGCCTACTTCCCGGCGCTGGTACAGGCCATTGATGCCAGTGTCCATGAGATCCGGATGGAGACTTACATCTTCAACGTGGAGGCCGCGGGTGGGCAGGTGGCTACCGCGCTGGAAAGAGCGGCACTGCGCGGCGTGACCGTGTATCTGGCGATGGATGGAGTTGGCACACCGGGCATTCCGGCACAATGGAAAACGCGCTTTGATGCTGCGGGTGTCAAGTGGTCAATCTTCCTGCCGCTGGGGGGCTTGGGAATGCTGATCCCAAGTCGCTGGCGACGTCTGCACCGCAAATTGTGTGTGGTGGATGGCCATGTGGCTTTTTGTGGCGGGATTAATGTTCTGGATGATTTTTTTGATCCACACTTCGGCATTCTTGATACACCACGATTCGATTTCGCGGTTCGCGTGACAGGCCCACTCGTGCAGACGGTGCATGAGGCAACAGCGACATTCTGGTGGCGCCTCGAGGTCACCAGCAAGGCCCGTCAAAACGACCTGTCGGCATCGTGGCAGGTTCTGCAGGAGGCGCTGGCTTCGGCTCTGCGGGAGCATCGGGAAAAGGACTCGGCGTGCGATGCGGCGACGCCTGTGCTACCGAGCCAGGGCACCAGCGCGGAACTTGTGCTCCGCGACAACCTTCGTAACCGGTCACGGATTGAGCGTGCGTACCGCAAGGCGATTGGTGCGGCGCGCGAGGAAATCATGATCGCCAACGCCTATTTTCTTCCGGGCCGAAAGCTGCGCAAGGGATTGATCCTGGCGGCCCGGCGGGGGGTCAGGGTTCGCTTGTTGCTGCATGGTCGGTACGAGTATTTCATGCAGTACTATGCAACCCGCCCGGTCTATGGCGCCTTGCTGGCTGCGGGTGTCGAGATCCACGAATATTCCGCGGGGTTCCTGCACGCAAAGGTTGCGGTCATTGATGGGCACTGGGCCACCGTGGGTTCATCGAATCTAGACCCTTTGAGCCTGCTGCTGGCTCGGGAGGCCAATGTGGTGGTGGACGATGCTGCCTTTGCACAGGATTTGCGCATGCGGCTCGAAAATGCCATTGCCGTCGGCAGCAGTCAGGTTGACCCAGCCGCCTACGCGAATCGGCCGTGGCGCCAGCGTGTGCTGGACCGGCTGGCCTTTGGTTTGATGCGGGTGCTGCTCTTTCTGTACGGGAAGCGCTATTAAGTTGATAGCGTATGAGGGTTGATTGGCAAGGGTAATTTCAGAAAAACCACACTTGCAAAACGCTGATAACATGATCCCATGTTAATGAAAAGTCAAACTGCCATGAATCCAGTTGATGCCGCTGAGGGTACCCCCGTATCCGTCAAAATCCGGGAGCGTCTGCTGGCTGCGCGCAAGCGTTTCAACGCCAATGACAATATTTCCGACTTCATCGAGCCTGGAGAACTCGAACTCTTGCTCGATGAGGTGGAAGAGAAGATGAAAGGGGTGTTGAGCAGCCTGGTGATTGACACCGAGCGCGATCACAACACAGATCAGACGGCGCGTCGGGTCGCCAAACTGTATGTCAATGAGGTGTTTCGTGGCCGCTACGTCAGTGCACCCCCAATTACCGAATTTCCAAACGCAGAGCACCTTAACGAGTTGATGATCGTGGGTCCGATAACCGTGCGCAGCGCCTGCAGTCATCACCTCTGTCCGGTCATCGGTCAGGTCTGGATCGGTGTGCTTCCGAACGAGCATACCAACGTCATCGGACTTTCAAAGTACGCGAGACTGGCAGAGTGGGTGATGGGCAGACCGCAGATTCAGGAAGAGGCGGTGGTTCAACTGGCTGACCTGATTCAACTGAAAACGCAACCCGATGGACTGGCGATCGTCATGGAAGCAACGCATTTTTGCATGGGTTGGCGTGGCGTGAAGGACATGGACAGCAAGATGATCAATTCGGTGATGCGTGGAAGTTTCCTTAAGGATCCCAATCTGCGCCGGGAATTTCTTTCGCTTATTCCGAAGAAAGGCTGATTATGTTGGTACGTTTGCTTTATGCGAGTCGGGCGGTTGATACCAGTGCTGAAGCAATTGAGGCTATTCTGACGCAGTCACGCAAGCATAACCCCGAGTGCGGCATCACCGGCATTCTGTGCTATGGCGGCGACATTTTCCTGCAGGCCATCGAGGGCGGGCGCATGCCTGTGAGCGAACTCTATGGTCACATTCAGAAGGACCCACGTCACAAAGACGTTGTGCTTCTGCATTACGAGGAAATACCCGAAAGACGCTTTGGCGGCTGGACCATGGGGCAAGTGAATGTGTCCAAGATCAACGCGTCGATCCTGCTCAAGTATGCAGAAAAGCCGGTCCTTGATCCCTATTCAGTGTCAGGTACGGTGTCCTTGGCGCTGCTTGAAGAACTGATGGCCACGGCCTGCATTATGGGTCGTGCATGAGGCGTTGACCGAGCCTGCGCCTACTTTCTCGTCGAACTGGCGGGGACAGAGATGGCAATTTCCTTGTAGGCGAGCTGATTGACAGTCAGGCCCTGTGACGAAAACTTGACTGCACTTTTCTCGCCGATCCCCTTGACCCGGGACCGCAGATCGTTCCAGTCCTTGAATTTTCCCTTTTGCCTTTCATCCAGGATTCGGCCCGACAGTGCAGGGCCGACGCCCTTGATGCTGTCGAGGTCAGCGGCGCTGGCTGAGTTGACATCGATGCCCGCCATGCAGCCAACTGCATAAAGCATCATCTTCAAGAACAGGAAGATTTTCAACATCAGCCTTCTCCCACTGCATCAATTCACCCTGCCGCCTCAGTTCAGACCGAGCAGGCAGTTCATGTATTTCGAAACCCCGTTTTGCACATCGGTAAAGCGGTGATCGCAACCCGCGCCACGAAGCGCTGTCAGGTCAGCCTGGGTGTAGCACTGGTACTTGCCACGCAGGCTCTCGGGGAAGTCACTGTACTCGATCAGCCCGGCAGCCACCATGGCCTCATGCTTCAGAGCCTGCTCACCGCGGCTCCTGCGCATGGCGTTCACAACGGCATCGGCGATGTCATTGAAGGGCTGGGCCCGTCCGGTGCCCAGATTGAAAATGCCACTGGCTTGCGGATGGTCAAGAAACCACAGGTTGACCGCCACGACGTCGTCGATGAAAACGAAATCGCGCATCTGGGCTCCCGCCGCGTAACCGCCGTACTCACCGAAAAGTTCGACCTTTCCATTGACCGCAAACTGGTTGAACTGATGAAAGGCCACGCTGGCCATGCGCGCCTTGTGCTGTTCGCGTGGACCATAGACATTGAAGTAGCGAAAGCCCACCACCTGCCCAGCCTTGCTGGCGCTGGCGCGCTCCAGCCTTTGACCGCATTCGCGTCGCATGCGCTGATCAAACAGCAACTTGGAGTAGCCGTACACATTCAGCGGGAGTTCAAAGGCAGGGTCCTCGCGGAAGGTATCGGAACCACCGTAAGTGGCCGCGCTTGACGCGTAAAGCAGTCGCGTACCGTGCTCCTGACAAGCGTGAAAGAGCTGGCAGGACAGGGTGTAATTGTTGCCCAGCATGTACTTGCCATCGGTCTCCATGGTGTCGCTGCAGGCACCTTCGTGAAACACAGCCTCGACGGGGCCATATTTCCCCTGGGAGAACAGGTCATAGAAGACTGCTGCGTCCACATAATCGGCAATCTTCAGGTCGGCCAGATTGCGGAATTTCTCGCCTTGCGTCAGATCGTCGACGGCAATGATGTTGTCGATCCCACGCTGGTTCAGGCCTTTGACAAGGTTGCTGCCGATAAACCCGGCGGCTCCGGTGACGACGATGCGCTTCATGCGAACAACTCCTCATAGGTCACCGAGGCGGTGCCAAACTTGCCAACGACAACGCCCCCTGCGCGGTTGGCCAGCGGCAGTGCCTGGCGCAAACTCATTCCTGCGGCCAGCAGGGTGGCCATGGTGGCAATGACAGTGTCGCCGGCACCCGTAACATCAAACACCTCGCGTGCCTGGGCGTTGACGTGCAACTGCCCGTTGCCGTCAAACAGGGTCATGCCTTCTTCGCTGCGTGTCAGCAGCACGGCTTCGAGCCCGAGTTGCAGGCGCAGGTTCTGACACTTTTCCCTCAAGTCAGACTCGTCAGACCAGGCGCCAACCACCTGACGCAACTCAGCGCGATTGGGTGTGATGACGCTGGCATTCTTGTAGCGGGAGTAGTCGGTGCCTTTGGGGTCGATCAGAATCGGCTTGCCCGCCGCGCGGGCCTGGGCGATCATGTCGCTGACATGGGCCAGGCCACCTTTGCCGTAGTCGGAAAACAGCACGGTCTGGTGCTCTGGCAAGAGCTTGACAAAGGTGGCGCTTTGTCCGGCCAGCACTTCGGTCTTGGGTGTGTTTTCGAAGTCAAGCCGCAACAGCTGTTGCTGCCGGCCAATGACACGCAGTTTGACAGTGGTTTTCAGATCCGGGTCGCGGCCAAAGTGCGCATTGATTCCTGTGCCAAGCACCAGAGCCTCAAGCTTGTGGCTGGCCTCATCCTCGCCTACCACGGTCAGCAGCGAAGACCGGGCACCCAGTGACACCACGTTGTAGGCCACATTGGCGGCACCGCCGCTGCGCTCCTCTTCGCGCGTGATGCGTACAACCGGAACCGGTGCTTCCGGAGAGATGCGCTCGACCTCGCCATACCAGTAACGGTCCAGCATGACGTCGCCGACCACCAGGACATGGGCCCGGGACAGGGTCGTTCGCGAGAGGGGCGTTGCACTTGAAGTGTTGGTCATAACTCTTCCACACGTCTGGAGGGGTAACTGTCCCATGCCTGGCAACCCGGGCACTGCCAGAAGTGCTGCTTGGTTTCGAATCCGCAGGCAGCGCAGCGGTACCTAAGAAGTGGCTTGACGGCATGATCCAGCGCACGTTGCACCTGCGGATGAAATTGCTCATGTTCGAGTTTCTCACCTGCAATCCATTTGGCCGCAGCCACCAGCGATGGCTCGTGTTCGAGATGGTGAACATACCAGTCGCGTGCGGACGGTGAAGGTGCCCGCAGTGTTGCTTCCAGCGCCACGATGGCATCAAGGACATCGAGGGAGGGTGAAGATTCGTAGTGGCGCTTGAGGAGCGCGAGCGCAGCAGCATTCTGTCCGGACTGAATTGCGAGGTCGACGATTGCGATGGCAATCAGGGGTACTGCCGAGGGCGAGGTATCGAGCGATTGTGCGAGGGCGGTGTAGGCTTGCGCTGAGTTTCCCTGGCTGCGCAAGAGCTGAGCCAGCGCCATTCGTGGTCGCGGTGCCTCAGGCGCCGTCGCGATAGCATCTTGCAGAACGGCTATGGCCTCGTCGGGACGCTGCTCCGCCACGCAGGCTTCGGCCTGCTCGCACAGATAGTGTGCCAATCGTGTATCGAAGTTGCCTTGCCGTGCGACAGTAAGTTTCTGTGCGATCCGAGCTGCTTGCGGCCAGTCGCGACTGCGTTCGTAGTTGGCGAGCAGGGCAAGACGGGCCTGGGCTTCAAACGGAGTCCCTTCGAGCTTGAGCAGGGCAGCCTCGGCGCGATCAAGCAGACCGGCTTTCAGATAGTCGAGCGCAAGCGCGTGTTGTGCGCGCTGATGATCTGCCAGTGTCAAATCGCCGCGCGACAGCAGGTGTTCATGCACTCTCACCGCTCTTTCGTACTCACCCCGGCGTCGAAACAGGTTCCCCAGCGCAAAGTGCAATTCCGAGGTGTCAGGGTCATTCTGGACGGCTTCAATGAAGGCGTCGATGGCCTGGTCCTGTTGTTCATTGAGCAGAAAATTCAGACCTTTGAAATAGGCTTTGGGGGCCTGGCGGTTTTCGAATCGAAGTTGGCGCAGATCCAGGCGCGACGCCAGCCATCCCAGCACAAATGCCAGCGGCAGACCCAGCAGTATCCAGCTCAGGTCAAAGTTCATGCGTCGAGGGTCTGGGTGTGGTTACAGCGTGCACCGGGTCCGCCAGTGCGCTCAGACCCGCTGCTCGGCGCTGCTTGAGCCAGTGCGGCACCATGCCGAGTGCACCGACTGCGACGCCAACTGCAAACGTGCCAAGAATAACGAGAACCTGAGGCGCACGCCAGTAGGTGCCAAAAAAGAAATGCACCGTGGTGTCCTGCTGATTGTTCAGAGCAAAGGCAAACAAGGTAAAAAAAATGGCCGCCTTAAGTACGGACTTAAGCAGCCACAGGAGGTTTTTCATCGATCTCCCCAGTGACGGGTTGATTCTAACGGTCAGGTCTTGCGCTTGCTCTCGATTTCGACCGTACGCAGATCCACCGCTTCACGCAGGGCTTTGCCGGGTTTGAAGTGGGGAACACGCTTTTCCGGTACTGCCACACTGGCTCCGCTGCGCGGGTTGCGCCCAATTCGAGGAGGTCGGTGATTGATGGAAAAGCTGCCAAACCCCCGAATTTCAATGCGGTGCCCACGCACGAGTGCGGCATTCATCGCGTCAAGAATAGCCTTGACGGCGAATTCGGCGTCGCGGTGTGTGAGTTGGCCAAATCTGGCAGCCAACTCTTCAACCAAGTCAGAGCGAGTCATGTTCACTAATCAGTCGGGGACAGAGCATGCGTGCGGCGTTGCCGCGTCGCATGGTCTGTCCCACAAGTCGATTACTTTTCGCTGTTGTCGAGCTTGGCGCGCAGCAAAGCGCCCAGACTCGTGGTGCCGGCATTTTCACGGGCCGAGGCCTGGCTCAAAGTGGCCATGGCTTCGTTCTGGTCGGCAGCGTCCTTCGCCTTGATCGACAACTGGATGTTGCGTGCCTTGCGGTCCACATTGACGACCACGGCAGTGACTTCATCACCTTCCTTGATCACGTTGCGTGCATCCTCGACGCGGTCGCGCGAGATTTCGCTGGCACGCAGGTAGCCGATGATGTCGTCGCCCAGATCAATCTCGGCGCCTCTGGCATCAACTGTCTTGACCTTGCCGGTGACGACCTGGCCCTTGTCGTTGATGGTGGCAAAGGTGGTGAACGGGTCGGAGTCCAGGTGCTTGATGCCCAGGGAGATGCGTTCGCGGTCCACATCCACGGCCAGCACCAGGGCTTCGACTTCCTGGCCCTTCTTGTACTCGCGCACAGCGGCTTCGCCGGCTTCGTTCCAGGACAGGTCAGACAGGTGAACCAGACCATCGATACCAGCGGCCAGACCGACAAACACGCCGAAGTCGGTGATCGACTTGATCGGGCCCTTGAC
>CAIQVX010000334.1 GCA_903875275.1 uncultured beta proteobacterium
CGCAAGGTGATGCCGTGTCATGGTTCTTGTGCTGGTCAACGCTCTGCATTTCGAATACGATGCGCTCTTGAGGGAGGAATAATTATGACGAAAAGTCTATCCGCGACCCTATCCGGGCCGCGTTGCAGCCGGGCATCTGCAATTGGCCAACAAGATTCACTTGGGTTCGTTACGTTGAAGCGTTGGAGTTTCCAAAGCCTTTGAAGTAACCAGACCAACATTGACCAGAGGCACATTGCATCAAGGAACGCCGGTTGGGCAACATCCACACCCACTACGACAACCTCAAGGTAACGCGCAATGCGCCGCCGGAGGTGATCCGTGCCGCCTACAAAACCCTGACCCAAAAATACCATCCTGATAGGCATCCAGGCAGTGCTGACGCGGAACGGGTTATGGCGTTGATCAATGTGTCGTATCAGGTGCTCTCGGACCCGGTGCAGCGTGCCGCGCATGACCGGTGGATAGCGCAGCAAGAACAATCGGCTGTACAGCCGCCAGCGCCAAGCAGTCCTTGGCCGCGACAAGCCCCGCAGTCGCCGCCGCACGCCACGCCTCAGCCACCACCAGCACCGTCGCCAACCATAGTGGGTTCAACCAAACGACTGGTTTCGCACGTCTTCAATTACTGGTTTTTGTATGGCATCGCTGCTGTAGCCGTCTGGGGTTCGCTCAACCCCACACCGACGAAACCTCCACCCGCGGGACCCAAGCCCTATCAGGCCAGCCGGGTGCCGGAAGTTGCCGCGTATGTTAGGCCAACCGTGGCCCCCAACGGCCAACCGTGGCCCGGCGCGGCTGGTTACGTCAAAGGGTATCAACAGTTGCACTCCAATGGACTGTCAACCGTTACCGTGGACAACAGTCGCAACGACTCAGATGTGTTCGTCAAACTGGTTTCATTGGACAGCGCGCAGGCCTACCCGGTTCGGCAGTTTTACATTCCGGCTTCTGGTAGTTTTACCTTGAAGAAGGTGAACGCAGGAAGCTATGACGTGCGATACCGTGACCTCGGTTCGGGCGGGCTTTCGCGATCAGAAGTCGTCACATTGAGCGAAATGCATACTGCGGAAGGCGCGCGGTTCAGTAATCTGACGATGACGCTTTACAAAGTGAAGAACGGGAACATGAAAACGTTTGGACTGGCTGAAGCGGAGTTTTGATGCCGGTGGTGATGCGTTAAACGCGCCCGCAAGAAAGCTCTGGAGACTATGGTTTTTGGGAGATGTGCAAATGAGGGCATTGATAAATCTATTGTGGCTAAGTTTTGTGCTTACTACGAGCTTTGGCGCGCAGGCGCAAACATGGGAGCAAGCAGTCGCCGCTTTTCAACGGGGTGACTATCCCACGGCATTTTCCGGCTACAAAACGCTGGCTGAGCAGGGTAATGCAAGTGCGCAGGATTTCTTGGGGATGATGTATGCCGAAGGAACGGGTGTGCGTAAGGATGAGCTACAGGCGGTGATGTGGTACCGCAAGGCTGCCGAGCAGGGCAATGCCAGTGCGCAGAACAACTTGGGCGCCATGTGTATCGCTGGCCGAGGTGTGACCAAGGACGAGCAGCTTGCAGCTATTTGGTTTCGCAAAGCCGCTGAACAGGGCTTTGCTCTAGCGCAGGCAAACTTAGGCTCTTTATATATCAAGGGGCAGGGTGTACCCAAAGACGATGGGCTGGCAATCTTCTGGATTCGCAAGGCTGCGGAGCAAGGCAATGCCGGTGCGCAGTTCAACTTGGGTGCAAGGTACTCCAAAGGTGATGGCGTTCCCAAGGACGACCAACAAGCTGTGACTTGGTACCGCAAGGCGGCAGAACAGGGCAATGTCGATGCGCAGTTTACTTTGGGGGAAAGGTTTGCCAGTGGTCGAGGAGTCCTGAAGGACATGCAGCAAGCCGCTGTGTGGTATCGGAAAGCCGCCGAACAAGGTGACGCTGATGCCCAATTCGGCTTGGGCGGGCTGTACCGCTATGGGTATGGTGTATCTAAAGACGAAAAGCAAGCAGCTTCCTGGAACGGTAAAGCCGCTGCGCAGGGGCATGCCGATGCGCAACTCGTGCTTGGCTTGCTGTACTTGGATGGCATGGGTGTTCCAAAAGATGAAAAAGCGGCTGTGATTTGGCTTCAAAGAGCTGCCAATCAAGGTCAGCCAGACGCACTGCGCGAACTGGGAAAACTATTTGCTACTGGTCGTGGTGTACCAAAAGATCAGCGTCAAGCTTTTGTTTGGTTCCAAAAGGCCGCTGAGTCGGGTGACGCTGACGCGCAGCTTGAACTCTCGGAGCGTTACAGCATTGGCAATGGTGTCGCAAAGGACGTGGCCCAAGCTTCGGTCTGGCTTCACAAAGCAGCCGAATCAGGGAGCGCGTTAGCACAGTTCTCCGTTGGAAACGCCTACAAGAATGGCAATGGGAAATCTAAAGATGACCAGCAAGCAGTATTTTGGTATCGCAAGGCTGCCGAACAGGGGCACATGCTCGCGCAGCTCATGCTCGGGCAAATGTACGACGATGGTGAAGGGGTCAATCAAAGCCAGCAACAGGCATTCCAATGGTTTCTAAAAGCAGCAAAAAGTGGACTCAGTAGCGCCCAATTTAATGTTGGGTTGAGTTACACAACTGGCAAGGGCGTGACCAAGGATGACTGGGAGGCGTACCAATGGTTTCGCAGGGCGGCAGAACAGGGCGATGCGAGCGCTCAAGCACGTGTTGCGCTTGCCTTTGGCGGCGCCGTTGGGGTTGCCCAAGACCTCAAACCAGTAGTGTCCCAACGTTCTCACATCAGGACTTCGTAAGTTAATGATTCACTTGCAGAATTTGGTATTCCAGTCTGGTCTCGATTTGAACGTCGAGCGTCAGACTTATGGCCTTTTGCGCAGTTGCGCGAAGGGCCGGTATGCACCA
>CAIQVX010000335.1 GCA_903875275.1 uncultured beta proteobacterium
AGAAGGCCAGGGTGTCATCGCGATGCTGGTGGCTGAAGACGAGCAGCAAAGTGTGCTGACGGCCACCGAAAACGGCTATGGCAAGCGCACCGGCATCACCGAGTACACCCGCCACGGCCGCGGTACCAAAGGCATGATCGCCATCACGCAGTCCGAGCGCAACGGCAAGGTCGTTGCAGCCACGCTGGTACGGGCCGACGACGAGATCATGCTGATCACCGACAAGGGGGTGCTGGTGCGCACACGGGTCAGCGAGATTCGGGAACTCGGTCGTGCCACTCAGGGCGTTACCCTGATCGGGCTGGACGAGGGCTCCAAACTGAGCGGCTTGCAGCGCATCGTGGAGAACGACGCCAATCCGCTGACCGATGACGCGGCGCTTGACGATGAAGCGCCCCTATAACTTCTCGGCCGGACCGGCGGCGATGCCGCAGGAAGTGCTGACTCAAGCCGCAGATGAAATGCTGGACTGGCATGGCAGTGGCATGAGCGTGATGGAGATGAGCCATCGGGGCAAGGAGTTCATCTCGATCTACGAGCAGGCGCAGGGGGATTTGCGGGAGCTGCTGGCAGTACCGGAGCAGTTCAGGATTTTGTTCATGCAGGGCGGCGGTCTGGCGGAAAACGCCATCGTGCCGCTCAATCTCTCGCGCGCTGGTACCGTGGATTTTGTGGTGACGGGCAGTTGGAGCCAGAAATCACAGCAGGAGGCGGCCCGCTATTGCACGACCAACCTTGCTGCCAGCAACCAGGCCGATGGTCACACGACCCTACCAAAGCCTGCCAGTTGGCGGCTGAGCAAGAACGCCAGCTACCTGCATCTGTGCAGCAACGAAACCATTCATGGTGTGGAGTGGCACGAACTGCCCGACCTCAAGGCCCTCGGCTATGACAGCCCGTTGGTGGTTGACTGTTCGTCGCATGTGGCATCACGACCCATCAACTGGAGTCGCGTTGGGTTGGCCTTTGCCGGCGCCCAAAAGAACCTGGGGCCGGCGGGCCTGACACTGGTGGTTGTCAGGGAGGACCTGCTGGACCATGCACTGCCGATTTGCCCCATCGCCTTCAACTACAAAACAGTGGCTAACAACCAGTCGATGTTCAACACGCCGCCCACTTACGCCATCTATGTGGCGGGTCTTGTTTTCCAATGGCTCAAGCACCAGGGTGGCGTGGCCGCCGTGGAACAACGCAACCAGGCGAAGGCTGCCCTGCTGTACGGCGCTATTGATGGCTCCCAGCTGTATTACAACAAGGTGGCCCGAGATTGCCGCTCGCGCATGAATGTGCCCTTTTTTCTGCGTGATGAGAGCCTGAACGATGCCTTCCTGAACGGCGCACGGGAGCACGGTTTGCTGCAGCTCAAGGGACACAAGTCGGTTGGCGGCATGCGCGCCAGCATCTACAACGCCATGCCCATCGAGGGCGTGCAGGCGCTGGTCAGTTACATGCTGGAATTTCAACAAAGCAAGGCCTGAACCATGACAGCACCCACTCCCGCCCTGCCAAGCCTGCCGGAACTGCGCGTCCAGATCGATGCCATTGACCAGCAGTTGCTGACCTTGCTCAACCAGCGCGCACTGGTTGCCGAAAAGGTTGGCGAAGTAAAGAAGCGCGAAGGCACGGCCTTCTTCAGGCCGGATCGGGTAGCGCAAGTGATAGAAAAGATCCAGCTGACGAATCCAGGGCCGCTCAAAGGGCCCCATGTGGCGGCGATCTGGCGCGAAATCATGTCATCCTGTCTGGCACTCGAAGCTCCGCAGCGGGTCGCTGTGCTGGGGCCGGCAGGCACGTTCTGCGAGCAGGCGGCGATTGAATTTTTTGGCGCTGCGGCAGAGCTGGTTTACTGCGCCAACTTTGATGAGGTGTTTCACGCCACCGCCGCAGGCAGCGCGCACTACGGCGTGGTTGGCGTCGAGAACTCGACCGAGGGCATGGTCACGCGCTCACTTGACCTGTTTCTGCAGTCCCCGACCCATGTGATTGGTGAAGTCACGCTGATGATCCGGCACAACCTGCTGCGCCAGGAGAATTCCCTGGACGGCATTGAAGCGGTGCTGGCACATCCGCTGGCACTGGCGCAGTGCCAGGCCTGGCTGTCCAAGCATTTGCCGCACGCAGAGCGCAGACCTGTCTCCAGCAACGCCGAGGGCGCCCGCCTGGCCACCACCAACCCGGCCTGGGCCGGATTGGCCAGCGAGCGCGCAGCGACCCAGTTTGGTTTG
>CAIQVX010000336.1 GCA_903875275.1 uncultured beta proteobacterium
AGACCCCGGGCTGCGAGGTATGCAGGGCTTTGGCCGCCTCGGTCAGGTTGAGGTTGCGTCGAACCGCCTCCTGAACAAAGCGAAATTGGTGTAAGTTCATATCAAATTTCAGCTAACAATGAAATTTATTATGCCTCACCAACATAATCAAATCGTCCGCAAATTCAAATCAGGACCCGGGGCGCCAACTGCCCGACTCGCTGCGCAACAGCTTCCATCGGCTTGCGCCACAGCGGGTCACGAGAGCCATGCCCCAGCAGAATGGTCCCGCGCGTTGACGATGCTGGGTTCATCGCCGGAAGACGAGCCAGCCAAAGGCGGTGAGTGAGAGCAAGGAATAGATCATTCCCGGCAGTGCCGCCGTCAACCAGGGCTGCCAGTTTTGCATGGTCCCTATGTAACCGAACACGTTGTTGAGCAGAAAGAAGCTGATGCCTGCCATGACCCCACCAAATACGTAGCCGGTGATCCCTCCTGTGCGGAAGTGCAGGTAGGCAAACGGCAAGGCCAGCACCACCATGACCAGACAGCTCAATGGATAAAACACTTTTTTCCAGAATTCGATCTGGTAACGCTGGGCACTCTGGCCGTTGAGGTCGAGATGACGTGTGTACTGGAACAGGTCGATCGTGCTCATGCGTTCTGGTTTGAGCAGGGCTGCCGAAACCATCTCGGGACTGATCTGGTTCGGCCATCGAAAACTGTCCATCTGGGTTCGTTCAATGTGGGCACTGGCGACGCCACGTGCTGGAAATTCAGTGCGAAGAACGCGTTTGAGGTGCCAGGCATCATCATTGCCGTGCACAGCTGATTCAGCCTGCGCCATCGACATCAGGTAGCCCTGATTGTCAAATTCAAAAAGGCGCACACCGCGCATGCTGCCGTCGGAATCGAGTGCGGCCACATTGACCGCATACTGCGAATAGGACTGCCTCTCCTTCAGCCAGGCGCCGGTGTGTCCAACAGTGATTCGGCCCTGGTAGCGGGCTTTGAGAAGTTGCGCACTGCGGTCTGCCACCGGTGCCAGATAGTCGCCGATGGCAAAAGTCAGCAGAACAAAACCCAGCCCCAGCATCAGCAGCGTCTTCAAGGCTCGCCATGGACCCAGTCCGCTGGTTCGCAGGATCGTGTACTCCGAACTCTTGGCAAAGCGGGCCATTACGAAAATGGTGCCGATCAGAACGGCAATGGGCAACAGTTCATACAGATGGCTTGGAATCATCAGCGCCACGTAGCTCAGCGCGTGGACCAATTGATATCCGGCTGCACCCTGGCGTCCTATGGACTGAATCTCCTCCACAAAATCGAAGAAGAAGAACAGGGCCAGAAAGCACAGGGTCACAAAGCCCACGCCTGTGAGTACCTCGCCATAGATCAGGCGCCGTATCGTCTTCATGATGAGGTCCTGGTCATGGCGGTAGCACGAGCGCCCCACAACTGTCGCCAGTGCCAGTTGTTGTGCCCCTTGGCGACCCAGAAGATACCCAGTAGCAGGACACTGCCATGCAGGCCCAGCATGTAAGCGCCGAAGCTGAACTTGCCTGAGGCGATCCAGTTTTGTCCCAGATTGAGCAGGTTGTTGTACAGGATGAACGCAAACAAGGAGAACACCAGGTTGGCGCTACGTCCTACGCGTGGGTTGACGCTGGAGACGGCGGTACCGATGATGACAAAGTTGATCGCCGCCAGAAACAGGCCCAGCCGCCACGACAGTTCACCCAAATTCAACAGAGAAAGGTCCTTCAGCAATTCATGGGTGGCACGTGTATTGACCGGCACATAGTCGGTAATAACCAGCGTATCCTCGCCCACCCGAGTCCCGTATTCCTCAAATTCACTGATCTTGAACTCGGTCTTGCCAATCTCGTTTTCGAGTCGCTGTCCGTTGCTGAGCATCAGGAACCGGTCTTGATCCACCCGTCGAATCTGACCGCGCCTGGCAGACGTAACGGTCTCCTTGCCGGTCTCGGTGGTGGCGATAAAGACGTTGGAGCCAGACTCCTTGCCGGTTGTGTTCTTCTCGATAAAGAACACCCGCTTTCCGCCCGCCGACTCCTGAAACTGGCCCGGTTCCACACGTTCTATATCGCCACGCCTCTCGTACTGATCCTTCAGGACTTCGATCTTCTTGTTCGACCACGGAAGCACCAGCAGAGCCAGCGCCATGACCACCAGAAGCACAGGCCATGCAAAACGGAACAAGGGGCGCAACAGGCTCGCCAGACCCCGGCCGCTACCGAACCAGATCACCATTTCGCTGTCGCGGTACATGCGTGACAGCGTGCCAAAGATGGCAATGAACAGGCTCATGGTGAGAATCGTCGGCATGTAGGCCAGTACCGTATAGCCCATGACAAGCGTCACGTCCGAAGGATTGAAACTGCCACGTGATGCCTGACCGAGCGTGCGGATCAAGGTCATCGTCATGACAACGGTCACCAGCACCACCAGAGTGGCTCCAAAACTGCGTGCCAGTTCCTGGCGAGTGGAAGAATGGAATAACATCCCGACCTATTATCAAACATTGCGGGCCAGTTCCGCCTCCAACCCCTGAAGGTGACCCATGATTTTTCAACTCAAGACGTTCGATCTTGCCGCGGCGGCTACCGAGAAGTGTGATGTACTCATCGTTTTGTTGTCGGCTTCGTTCAAGCCGGGCAAGGATCAGGTCTCACAGCTGGTGTCGCAGGCGCAGAAGGCTGGCGACCTGGAAGCGAAGGCCGGCAAGTGTTTGCAGATCTACCGCCCCGCCGGGATGGCCTGCTCGCGTCTGGTGCTGGCCAGCGTTGGCGAAGCTTCTGCTGCAGAGCTGCGCCAGGGCGTCGCAGCAGCGGTTGCGTCAGTGAAGAGCAAGAACGTCAAGCGGATCGCGATCTGCTTTGGCGCAAGGCCTGCCGACGAGGGCCTGCGCAGCGTTGTTGTTGCCGTCTCCGACGCCAGCTACGTGTTCACCACGACAAAATCCAAGCCGGAACCGAGCCACATTGAGCGAGTTGTTTTGGGTGTACCGGATTCGTCAGCCTGCAAGACTGCTTTTGGGCAGGCGGTGGCCACTGTGGCGGGAATCGAATACGCCAAGGAGTGGGCAAACCGCCCGGCAAATCACGCCACACCGACCCTGTTGGCGGGTGCGGCAAAGTCCCTGACCAGGTTTGCAAATGTCAGTTGCCAGGTCCTGGGACCCAAGGAGGTGGCACGACTGGGCATGGGCTCGTTCATGGCCGTCGCGCAGGGCTCGCAGGAGCCCCTGCGTTTTATCGTGCTGCACTACGCTGGCGCCGCGAAAACGGTGGCGCCCACCGTTTTAATCGGCAAGGGCATCACTTTTGACAGTGGCGGCATTTCCATCAAGCCTGCGCCGGAAATGGACGAGATGAAGTTCGACATGTCGGGAGCGGCGAGCGTGCTGGGCGTCTTTCGCGCGCTTGGCGAACTGAAACCCGCCATCAATGTGGTCGGCCTCATCCCCGCATGCGAGAACCTGCCGGATGGTCGCGCTGTCAAGCCCGGGGACGTGGTCAGCACCATGAGCGGGCAGACGGTTGAAATTCTCAACACGGATGCCGAGGGGCGACTCGTTCTGTGCGACGCCCTGACCTATGCTGAGCGCTTCAAGCCTCGTGCTGTGGTCGACATTGCGACCCTGACCGGCGCCTGCATGATCGCACTGGGTGGCGTTCGCAGCGGACTTTTTGCCAGTGACGACCAGTTGGCTGCAGCTTTGCAGGCGGCTGGCGAGGCCTCCAGTGACCTGTGCTGGCGTATGCCCCTGGATGAGGACTACGCGGAGGGGCTGAAGAGCAACTTCGCCGATATTGCCAATGTCGCCGGGCGTGCCGGCGGTGCCGTGACTGCTGCAAAATTCCTGCAGAAATTTGCCGGAAAATTTCCCTGGGCGCATCTTGACATCGCTGGGACGGCCTGGAAGGGTGGTGCCAGCAAGGGCGCCACCGGCCGGCCGGTGGCGCTGCTGCTGCATTACCTTCTGGGTTCGACCCGGTAAGGCCTGGGGTAGTCGCGGTGACGGAGCTTGCCTTCCATTTCAATGCGCCTGACCGCATCGCCTACGCGTGCCGTCTGCTGCGCAAGGCAGTTGGCAGCGGCGCCAGGGTCACGGTAACCGGCTCCACCGATACCCTCAAGGAACTGGATCTGGCGCTGTGGACCCTGTCGCCAACCGATTTTGTTCCTCACTGTTTTCTGGACAGCCCGGCCTGGGTCGTGGCGGCCTCCCCGGTGGTGCTGGCGCTGGCGCTGGCGGAGGTGCCGCACCGGCAGGTTCTGCTCAATCTGGGCACCGCGGTTCCTGCGGGCTTTGATCGTTTCGAGCGGGTCATCGAACTAGTGGGGCAGGAAGATGACGAACGTCGTTCGGCGCGCGCGCGCTGGAAACAGTACACAGGACTTGGGTACGCCATAACACGCCATGACCTGACCTTGAAGACATCTGAATCATGAATTCATCGACACGCTTTCCTCCACGGGTCGTGCCGACCTTGACTGAGATCGTCCCTGCGACGGAGCAGGGTCAGGCGGCGTCCTCACCCGCAAACGAGCAGGAGACGCAGTGGCTTCTGCTGCAGGAGCGCGAGCGAGCGCTGGAGCAGCGGCTGCTTGCCAGACTGGACACGCTGGTGCGGGACCGCGTGGCACAGGAATGTGCTGACTGGCAACTGGCGATGCATGAGGAACTTCTTGCTGCTGCAAGAATGGTCGCTACCGAGGCAAGCAAGGGACGCGAAACTGACAAAAAAGCCGAATAATTCGGGCTTTGCAGCACGGATTGGTGTCTTCCCTAGGTGAATGGCCTGGAAATTGCGTTATCGTTCGGGGCGTGGAATTAATCATTAATTCACATTTTTTTAAATTTTGGAGTTGTCTATGCAAATGAAGTTGAAAATTACCGCTGCCGCCGCATTGGCAGTTGCCGCTGGCGTCGCGATGGCCCAGGACGTGCAAGTGGTCAAGATTGGCCA
>CAIQVX010000337.1 GCA_903875275.1 uncultured beta proteobacterium
AAACAGCAAATTAGCCGCTATAATTTGCGGCTTGTTCCTCGATAGCTCAGTTGGTAGAGCGCCGGACTGTTAATCCGTAGGTCCCTGGTTCGAGCCCAGGTCGAGGAGCCAAAATACAGGGTTGATTTCAAAGGCTTTCTTCGGAAGGCCTTTGTTTTTTCCCGAGCGTTTTGAAGAAGGTTGCAGACTGTCATGAACGGAATTCCCCCGAAGTCGATTTGGCACTCCGCCTTTCCGCTTGAACTGGTCAATCAGAAGGGTCAGGAATGCGGCAACGGGCACCTTGGCATCGAAGTTATTGAGGCTGGGGTCGACTACCTTAGAGGCCGGATGCCGGTTGACCGACGAACCAGGCAACCTGCCGGCGTGTTGCACGGGGGCATATCGGTTGTGTTGGCCGAAACGCTGGCGTCATGGGCGGCCGCCTATGTCGTGGACCAGAGTCTGTTTCATTGTGTTGGTCAGGAAATCAACGCCAACCACATTCGCGCCGTCAGTTCAGGTTGGGTCTACGGCGAAGCAAGACCGCATCACCTTGGCAAAAGCTCCCATGTGTGGGAAGTGAAGATCACCAATGAGGAAGGCAAACTGGTTTGCGTGTCTAGGGTGACCATGGCGGTGCTCAGCAAGGCCATGCAGTACTGACGCGCGGGCCAGCCGGCCCGAACGGCGTGTTTTCCATGGCGCTCAGTTCGCATGTGTCTCCTGCCGGTGAACCCAGGCCAGAAGTGTGCACAGCAGCACGCCAACCACCACCAGACCGATGGCACTCATGGCCCAATAGCCGGCGGCCCCGCGCAGTTCCAATGGCGCCCAGCTGCTGTGAACGACCAGATAGCCGCCATACAGGCCGATGCCCCACAGCGAAACAGCAAAGCACACCAGCGGCAGAAAGGTAATGTGATGCGAGCGCAGCACGAAGTTGGCCAGTGTCTGCGCTGCATCACCAATGTGGAACCACCAGACCCAGACCAGCAGCGGCATCGCCGCCGCAATGATCGCAGGGTTGTCGGTATAGACGCCCAGAACCGCCTCACGGCCAAAGTAGACGCAAGCGCCCAGCACCGTGGCCAGTGCCACGCCGATTTCCAGGCCGTGCCAGCCCAGGCGGCGTGCCTGTGCGAAGTCCCTGGCGCCCACGCTCTGCGCAACCAGGGTCGCCGTACCATTGGCCAGAGCCAGCGGCACCATGAACATCAGCGACACCAGATTGGCGGCCAGTTGGTGTCCGGCGACAGCCTGCGCACTCTGGCGCGAGATCAGGAACGCCATCGAAGTAAAGCCCGTGACCTCGATCAGAATCGACGCACCCATCGGGCCGCCCAGGCGCAGCAAGCGCAGGATCGACTGGCGCCTGGGGCGTTTGAACCCTGCGCGCTGCAGCCCGAAGCGCGCATAGAAAGGATCGCGACGCACCACCATCCAGGCAATGACGACCTGCGACCACATCACGATGGCGGTAGCCCAACCGCAGCCGACAACGCCCTTCGCAGACACCACCCAGGCCAGTTCAGTCCCCGGAAGTGGCACAGACCAACCGTAGATGAACAGCATGCTCAAGGGTATCTTCAACAACAGACCGCTGACCTGGATAGCCATCACTGCCTTGGGCCGTGATACCGCCGAGTTGAAGCCTCGGTAAACCGTGAACAGCAACGAGGCCGGAAGCGACAGCGAAAGTGCGCTGAGATAGCCTCGAACCTTTTGCGCCACTTCAGGCGTCGGATTGGCCAGGTCGAGAATCGCTCCCGGAAACAGTAACAAGGCAGCACCCAGTACTGACAGGCCAAGCGCCAGCCAGATGGCCTGATGCACTTGCTCACCGGCCTCAGGCAGCTTTCCCGCACCGAAGAGCTGACCCGCAATCGGGCTGATCGCCAGCACTACCCCCATCAAACCAATAAAGACCGAGATGTAGGCCGCCATACCGACTGAGAGCGCGGCCAGGTCGTTGGCGGCGAAGCGGGCAATCAGTATCGTGTCCACCGTGCTGAATCCCAGCACGGCCAGTTGGCCTATCAGCACCGGCCAGGCCATCGGCAGAATGCGCGCAAGGCTGTCACGCATTGAAGCAAAGTAACCGGTATGAGTGCCGTGATTCAAGGGTGCCACCAGCAGATGCGGCTCAGTCACGAAAGCCCCACTTGTCCTCGGTAAATGAATAGACCGAGCGCCCAAAGGGTGCCACGCGAACGTAGGAAATTGCTGTGTACCTGTCCGACGTTTGATACTGAAACTGATTTTGCCCCAGGGTGTACTTTGCGATCGGTATTCGATCGACGAACTCGGGTACCAGTTCCTTGAGCGACTTCGGGTAAGTTCCATGCTTGGCATGAAACGCCTTGACGGCGGTCACCAGGGATTCAGCGCGGCTCTGGGCAAGCCGATTGTTGGCCGCATTGATGGCAAAGACCAGCAACACCGCAACAATATAGATCGATATATTTCTGAGGCGTTGTGAGCGCACCGTTGCATATTTCTTCCTGATAAACGTCAAAGGCAAGGCGACCAAAAGCACCCAGGTGCCGACAAACACGGCAACACCTCCCTGCCCCAGGATGATCGCGTCGAAGGCAATCAGCAGCGTCGCCAGGAAGATGGCGCGCCGTAGGGTCGGCCGCCGCGTGGCAGCATCTCGCTTGTCTGGTAGATCGGTCAGCATTTCAGCCTCGCAGATTCATGGCTGCATGCGACACGATACTTCATTTTTGGAGCCCACAGGCAAGCCCGGTTGCACTTGCCGCCAGCGGTACCTCCTACTGACTCTCCAACTGCTGCAGCATGTACAGCCGTTGGTAGACCCCTTGAGGGATGGCCATCAGAGCGTCATGACCGCCCTGCTCATGTATGCGGCCGTGGTTCAGCACCACGATGCAGTCGGCAGCGC
Organism: uncultured beta proteobacterium; assembly: GCA_903875275.1. Lineage (GTDB taxonomy): Bacteria > Pseudomonadota > Gammaproteobacteria > Burkholderiales > Burkholderiaceae_C > Rhodoferax. Next base: position 2,888 of record CAIQVX010000337.1, read on the forward strand.
GGATGGTCGACAGACGGTGGGCAACGGCAATCACCGTCACCTGTCCGTGCAGTTCCGACAGCGCCAGTTGCACGATCTGTTCGGTCTCGGAGTCGATGTGTGCAGTGGCCTCGTCCAGGAACAGGATGCGCGGCTTGCCCGCCAGCGCCCGTGCGATGGCGATCAGCTGCTTTTGCCCGACCGAGAGGCGAGCGCCGCCTTCACCCAGCAAGGTGTCGTAGCCTTGTTCGAGTTGCACAATGAAATCATGGCAATGCGCCGCTCGCGCCGCTGTCTGCAGGTCGTCCTCGGTCAGGGTGCGCCCCATGGCAATGTTCTCGCGCACGCTGGTCGCCAGCAGAAACGGGTCTTGCGGCACCAGACCCACGTCGGAGCGAAAATGCGCGTCGCTGAACCGGGCCAACGGCACGCCGTCCACGCTGATCTCACCCGATTGCGCCTGATAAAAGCGCAACAACAGGTTGAGTAAAGTGGATTTGCCACTGCCGGTGTGACCCACCAGAGCGTAAAACCCGCCAGCCGGTATCTCCAGGCTCAGGTCGTGCAAAACCACTGTGTCCGGGTTGTAGCCAAACCGGATCTGCTCCATACGCACCGCGCCGCGGGAAATCCGCTGGGGGCCAGTGACCGCCGCCGGGCGATTTTCCTGCAGGAGCGTGTCAACCCGCGCCGCTGCCACAACCGCCTGTTGCAGTTGCCCGAATTGCAGGGTGATCTGGATCAGCGGATCCACCACCCGGCCCAGGTAGCTGACAAAGGCATACAGCACGCCAATCTGCAGGGCGCTGATCCCGCTTTGTCCGAAACGGTAGATTACCGCGCTGAGCAAGAGCACATTGATGAAGTCAAGCATCGGTCGCAACAGCCAGGCATTGACGCGCATCTCTGCAGTACGCGCGCCAAGGTGCTGCTGGTTGGTGGTGTCAAACCTCTGGCGGAACCGCGTCTGTGCGTTGCTCGCCTGCAGCACAGGCATGCCGGCGATCGACTCCGACATCTGGGCGTTGATATCACTGCGCTTTTGCCGTGCCCGTGACACAGCCGGTGCACTCCAGCGCTGGTAAAACCAGACGATCACCACCACCGTGGGCACCAGCGTAAGCACAATCAGCATCAGGCGCCAGTCCAGCCAGGCCATGGCGGCAAAAGCCCCCAGCACCACGATGCTGCTGTCGAGCATCACAAAAAGCACCTGCACAT
>CAIQVX010000338.1 GCA_903875275.1 uncultured beta proteobacterium
CTGGGCTTTCTTCTTCAGGCCGACTTCGCTCGGTTCAGCCAGCACATAGGCGCCCTTGCTGATGTCGCCCAGACTGGACTTGGGTGCGTAGCAGATGTTCTGCCGGGATAACAGCAGGGCGGTCGGGCGGTCCTTGTTCTGTAGCGCCACGCTCCAGGCAACAGCGGTCTCCGCCGTGTCGCCCGGGCGCCAGACGTCCAGGTTCGGAATCAGGCGCAGCGAGGCGGCGTGTTCGATCGACTGGTGCGTCGGGCCGTCTTCGCCCAGACCGATGGAGTCGTGCGTGAACACATGCACGACGCGCAGCTTCATCAGGGCGGCCATGCGGATGGCGTTGCGGCTGTAGTCGCTGAAAGTGAGGAAGGTGCCGCCATAAGGGATGTATCCACCGTGCAGGGCAATGCCGTTCATGATGGCGGCCATACCAAACTCACGCACGCCGTAGTTGATGTGACGCCCGCCATTGGCCTGGCCACCAAAGTCAAAGCGCAGGTTCGGTGTGCTCTTTGTGTTGGTCAGGTTCGAGCCGGTCAGATCGGCTGAGCCGCCCAGCAACTCCGGCAAAGCGGCAGTGAACGCTTCCAGGGCCAGTTGCGACGCCTTGCGCGAGGCTGCGGTTTCCGCCTTGGTGTGGGCGGCAACTGCCGTGTCCACTGCGACCTGGTTGAAGGCCTTCGGCAACTCACCCTTCATGCGCCGGGTCAGTTCTTTTGCCAGTTCAGGGTGCGCGGCCTTGTAGGCTGCGAATTTTTCGTTCCACGACGTTTCTGCTGCGGCGCCAGCCACCTTGGCATCCCAGGCTGCATAGACATGCTTCGGGATCACAAAGGGCGGGTGCTTCCAGTCCAGCGCGGCGCGGGTGAGCGCAATTTCTTCTGCGCCCAGTGGCTCGCCGTGTGCCTTGGCGGTGTTGGCGCGATTCGGACTGCCCTTGCCGATGGCCGTCTTGCAGATGATCAGTGTGGGCGCGTCACCCGATTTCCTGGCCTCGGCGATGGTGCTGGCGACCAGTTCGGCATTCTGGCCGTCAATCGGGCCCAGCACGTTCCAGCCGTAGGACACAAAACGCAAGGCCGTGTTGTCAATGAACCAGGGTGCCACCGGGCCGTCAATAGAAATGCCGTTGTCGTCGTACAGGGCAATCAGCTTGCCAAGCTTCCACGCGCCAGCCAGCGCCGCTGCCTCGTGACTGATGCCTTCCATCAGGCAGCCATCGCCCATGAACGCATAGGTGTGATGGTTGACGATGTCATGGCCGTCCCGGTTGAATTCCTGGGCCAGCAGCTTTTCAGCCAGCGCCATCCCTACGGCATTGGTGATGCCCTGGCCGAGCGGACCGGTGGTGGTTTCGACCCCTGGCGTCACGCCGACCTCCGGATGACCGGGGGTCTTGCTGTGCAACTGCCGGAATTTCCGCAGTTCGCTGATTGGCAACTTGTAACCGCTCAGGTGCAAGGCTGCATAAAGCAGCATCGAAGCATGACCGTTGGAAAGGACAAAGCGGTCGCGATCAAACCAGTGCGGATTCGCCGGATTGTGTTTGAGGTGCCGGCACCAGAGGGCGACGGCCATCTCGGCCATTCCCATGGGTGCGCCGGGGTGCCCCGAGTTGGCGGCCTGTACCGAGTCCATGGCCAGCACGCGAACCGCGTTGGCCAGGTCGGCACTGTTCGCACCGCTTTCATTGTCTGAATCAACCATCTGTGCCAACTCCGGGGTAGTGCATGGGTAAGGGTTAACACCGCATTTTACGGGCTGCGCGACAGCTTGCGGTGTCAGCCCTGCGAAGGCAGCGTCGTCTTGGGCTATGCTTGCAATCCACCCCTCGCCGTTTCAGGATGTTTCCCATGAGTATGCTGTTTTCTCCCCTTCACTTGCCTTCGCCCCGGGGCGGTCTGACACTGCCGAACCGCATCGTTGTGGCGCCCATGTGCCAGTACGCAGCACAGGGCGGCGTGGTCGGCGACTGGCATCTGATGCACTGGGGCAATCTGCTTAACAGCGGCGCCGCCATGTTCACGATCGAGGCCACTGCGGTCTTGCCTGAAGGACGCATCACGCCGGCTTGCATCGGCCTGTGGGACGAGCGCACCGCGGCTGCATTGGCCGACACCTTGCAGCGCGCACGCCGCTTGGCACCCCGAACCACGGTATGCATTCAGCTCGCCCATGCCGGGCGCAAGGCTTCCAGTGCTCTGCCCTGGGAGGGCGGGCAATTGCTCAAGCCCGAGCAGGGTGGTTGGGAAACTTTTGCACCTTCGGCTAAGCCCTATCTGCCGAGCGAGGCAGCGCCGGTCGCAATGACTGCCGAAAAAATGGGACAGGTTCGCGATGCCTTTGTGGCGGCGGCGCAGCGCGCCGATGGCATGGGCATCGAAGCCGTTGAAATTCACAGCGCGCACGGCTATTTGCTGCATGAGTTCCTGTCGCCGCTGTCAAACCGGCGCACGGATGCTTACGGCGGTAACTTCGAAAACCGGATCCGCTATCCCCTGGAGGTGTTTACGGCACTACGGCGGGCCTTTGGCGGTGTTCTGGGCTTGCGTGTGTCGGCCTCCGACTGGGTTGAGGGCGGCTGGGATGTGGAGCAAAGCGCTGAGTTCGCCAAGCGTCTGAAGGCGGCCGGCTGCGATTTCATCCATGTTTCGTCGGGCGGCGTTTCGCCAGATCAGAAGATCACGCTTGGCGCCGGCTACCAGGTGCCGTTTGCACGCCGCATTCGTCAGGTCAGCGGCATGCTTACCACGGCGGTCGGCCTGATCACACAGGCGCAGCAGGCCGAGAGTCTCCTGCAGGCGGGTGATGCCGATCTGATTGCGCTGGGACGGACCTTTCTCTACCAGCCGCGCTGGCCCTGGCAGGCCGCGGCCGAGCTGGGTGGCGAGGTGAGCGCCAATCCGGCGTACTGGCGCTGTCTGCCGCGCGAGGCGCAAGCCGTTTTCGGCAAGGTGACGGTGGGCATGCGCTGATGTCCACGACCCCGATTGCCGCCATGCTGCTGGCCGCGGGTCGTGGTGAGCGTATGCGCCCCTTGAGCGACAGCACAGCCAAACCCTTGCTGCCTCTGCGTGGCAAGCCCTTGATGCAGTGGACCATGGAAGCCTTGGCGCGGGCGGGCGTGGACCGGTTGGTGATCAACACCGCCTGGATGGGCGAGCGGATCGAAGAGGCGTTCGGAACGACCTTTTCGCCTTCGATGGAGGCGGCACCGCTGCACATCGGCTATTCCCGTGAAGGGCATGATGCGCTGGAAACTGCCGGTGGCATTGCCCGTGCCCTGCCACTGCTTTGCCCGGCTGGCGCAAACACGTGTGCGTCGGACCTGTTCTGGCTGGCCGCTGGCGATGTGTACGCCCCTGATTTCGCTTTCAGCAACACCGCCGTGGACCGTTTTTCTGCCAGTGGCAAGTTGGCCCATCTCTGGCTGGTGCCCAATCCGGCACACAAGCCTGGGGGCGATTTTGGCATCAGCGCAGAAGGCCTGGCGCTGGGTGCTGCTGATGTTCAATACACTTACTCGACTATCGGACTGTTCAGTCGCAAACTGTTTGCGCCCCCCTGGTGTGATATCGAAACGGGCAATCCGCAGGGCATCAAAGCCCCCTTGGCCCCATTGCTGCGCTCAGCCATGGACAATGCGATGGTCAGTGCCGAGTTGTACCGGGGGCGATGGTTCGATGTCGGCACGCCCGAGAAATTGCAGCAACTCAATCAAATATGAGGAATGGACACAGCATGAACGCTTCATCTTCAAATCTCTACGCAGAGCGCCGTGCCCGGCTTGCGGCCCTGATCGGCCCCAAGGGTGTGGCCATCATCCCGGGTGCACCCGAACAGCAGCGCAACCGCGATTCCGACTTCCTGTACCGGCAGGACAGTTACCTCTACTACCTCACGGGCTTTGCCGAGCCCAGGGCCTGGTTGCTGGTCAGCGGTGATGGCCGGAGCACACTGTTTTGCCAGCCCAAAGACCTGGAGCGTGAAATCTGGGACGGCTACCGGCTGGGGCCAGCGGCAGCGGTGGCACAACTCGCGCTGGACGCGGCCCAATCGGTGTCAGAACTTGACAGCAGTTTGCCTGCCCTGCTCGATGGTCGTGATGCCATCTGGTATCCGTTTGCCACGCACAAGGGTCTTGAAACCCGCATTGAGGGGTGGCTGGGCAGTCTGCGCGCCCGCGTGCGCTATGGGGCGCTGTGTCCTGAGCAACAGCGCGATCTGTGTGGACTGCTCGATGAAATGCGCTTGTTCAAGGATGACCATGAGCAGGCCATCATGCGAAGGGCCGCGCAGATCAGCGCTGCGGCCCATGTTCGCGCCATGCGCAAATGCGCCAGCATGTTGCGCAGCGGCGAGTCAGTTCGTGAATACCACCTGGATGCAGAACTGCTGCACGAGTTCCGACGCCATGGCTCGCAGTACCCGGCGTATGGCTCCATCGTGGCCGGTGGCGCCAATGCCTGCGTATTGCACTACCGGGCGGATGCCGGTGAGGTGCGAGAGGGCGAACTGGTGCTGATCGACGCCGGCTGCGAACTCGATGGCTACGCCAGCGACATCACGCGCACCTTCCCCGCCAACGGCCGGTTCAGTGGGCCACAGCGTGCACTGTATGACCTGGTACTTGCTTCGCAGGAAGCCGCGATCGCGGCAACCCGCAGTGGCGCGCGCTTTACAGATCCGCACGAGGCCACCGTCAAGGTGCTGGCGCAGGGCATGCTGGACCTGGGTTTGCTCGATCGGAACAAGGTTGGCAGTCTGGAGGATGTGATCGAGAAGCGCGCCTACTTCCAGTTCTATATGCACCGTACCGGCCACTGGCTTGGCATGGATGTGCACGATTGCGGCAGTTACATTGAGCCGTCAGAAGTCGGCACGGTGAGCGAACGCAAGGATCCACTCAGCGGTGAAATCATCAAGGACAGACCGGCGCGCATCCTGCAAAGCGGGATGGTGCTGACGATCGAACCCGGCATTTATGTTCGACCGGCCGAAGGTGTTCCAGTTCAGTACCACAACATCGGCATCCGGATTGAAGATGATGCGATTGTGACGCTCGCTGGCTGTGAACTGATTAGCCGTGATGTGCCGGTCGCTGCGCAGGAAATCGAAGCCTTGATGCGTAATGGATGATGTTCACCGGGTGCTTGCCGCAAGCTTTTCACAGCCGCGTTTGGCGAGTCGGCAACTCTCCCGGTAGTCTTGCTGCGCCTTCTGGGTCTGTCCCAGATTTTCATAGGCCTGTGCCCGGCCGTGAAGGTAACGGGCAATGGCCGGTTTGCCCTGAATCTGGCTCGTCTCAATGGACACAGTGAACGATGCCACTGCGTTGGTCCAGTCCTTTTTCTGGAAGTAAGCCGCACCCAGATTGCCGTGGGCCTCGGCGACCTCAGGACTCAGCGCGATTGATTGTTTCAGGTCGGAAATGGCGCGGTCCAGGTCTCCGATGTGAATCATTTCGGTTCCACGGTTGTAGTAAATCCGTGAAACGCCTGGCAGTTCGAGATGGTCTCGGACCAGTTTCTCTGCGTCATTCCAGAGCAGCACCGGATGAGACATGGTCAGCAGGCGCCCCATGGACAAGGCAAACAGGGTCATGGCAATGACACCCAGAATGGAGCAGGTCAGACGTTTGTTGAGTCGCACGAACAGCAGTGGCAGGATGCAAAAGGCACCCACTGCCCACGGGTAGCTGCGATAAAGTACAAACGATTCCTGGATTCTCACCGATGAGAATTCAGTAAAAAACATGAGCCAGGGAAACAGCAGCGCAAACCCCAGCAAGCCCGATCTGCCACGCTGCAACAGCAGCCAGGTCGCGCCAGAGCCCCATGCTACAAAGCCGACCACCGCAAGGAGGTAGCTCGAAAACACAGACGGTGCAAAGGGCTCTCGCATGTCGATGGACATCCACGCCGGGTTGGGCAGGAGCCAGATCAGGGTGTATTTGAAGAACAGCCAGCACTGGGTCATCATGCTGAGCGGATAGGCGAGTTCAATGTTGTATTGCCGAAGCAACTCGGTTCCCGTGACTTCGTATACGGAACCCAGGAGCTCCTTTCTGGCCAGGACTGCAAACAGGGCCACTGCGGCGAGGCAGGCAAACTGCGGCCAGCGCTGCCTGATCAGGGTCGGCCAGTCTTCGTGCAACAGTGCAGTCAGTGCCAACAGTACCGCTGGCAGCAGGATGACATGTTCCTTGGACGTGACGGCCAGGAAATAGGCCGGAACGCAAAGCCATAGCCACAGGGGCTTTTTTCTGAGACTGCCGTGAAGATAAAGCAGCATGGTCGACAGGCTGAACAAGGTCGCCATCACGATAGAGCGCTGCGACAGATAACCCACGGCATAAGTGGCGACCGGATGCACGGCGAAAAGAAGGGCGGAAATAAATGCGGCCTGACGTGGACTCAGACCGTCTTCGCCAGTTGCGCCCAAAGTGGCTTCAAAGAGGCTCAGGAGGAGCAAGAACAGTGAAAGTACCACCAACGCATGCAGCAGCAGATTGCCGATGCGGAAATTGACCAGATCCAGCCCGAACCAGGCCTTGGTCCAGGCCAGTGTGGCGTAGGGCAGGGAGCGCAGTTGAAACAGGGAAAAATGGAATCTGGAAACAACCTGATTCCCATCGTTGTCCAGAATGAAAATACTTAGATCGTCAAAGACGACGGGATTGTTCAGGAATTGCCCGTACAGGGCCGCTACAACCGCCACCAGCAGCAAGCAGAGCCATGCGTTAGCACGCCACAGGCGCGTCGGGTCGGTGACGTTCAGTGATGCATCACTTTTCACGGGGCTCTTTCATTCATTTATTTGCGTCAGAGCAAAAAAATACCCGCTGTTGCGGGTATTTTCTGAGAGATCAAAGCGTCGCAGGATCACTGACGCTTGCAGAAGCCCTTGTCCAGGCAGGTGCCGGTCTGAGCCCAGGTGATGCTGCCGGTGTTGACCGTGGGGGTCATGATCGAGGTGTAGCCACCAGCGGCAGCGGTGCCGTTGGCGGTAACCACGCCATCAGCCACGGTCAGCGAAGTCAGGGCGACTGTTGCGGTCGGAGCGGCAGGAATACCACTGGTGCCGTGATCGCAGGAAGTCAGGACGCCCGCATTCTCTTGCGCGCAGACAGCCACAGCAGACTGATAGCCAGCGCTGATGGACAGCACCTCGGCAAAACGGGACTTGGAGATGTAGTCCTGGTAGGCCGGCAGAGCCACCGCAGCCAGAATACCGATAATCGCAACCACGATCATCAGTTCGATCAGGGTGAAACCCTTTTGCAGAGAACGCTTCATGAAAAACTCCTTAAGTGACAACAAAAACCAAACATTGGTGGAAAACTATTGCAAATTTCATACCACCCAATATCCTGCCAAAAACAGGCCATTTTTTGGCAATTTGGGGCTTGGAAAGTCAATATTGACAGGGATTTGCGAAATTTTGTCGTTAAGCTGACGTTTTTGTCAGATCATTTTTGTCATTTACTTGATGCAGACGGACCGAACCATCTTCAGGTCAGTCAGCCCCATCAGGATCTTTTCCATACCGTCCATCTTCAGTGTTCGCATGCCGCCTTCCACTGCCGCTGCAAAAATTGAAGCAACGCGAGCGCGTTCCTGAATCAGCCGCTTGATGTCGTCCGAGGCGATCAGCAACTCGTGCAGGCCGACCCGGCCCTTGTAGCCGGTCTGATTGCACTTGTCGCAGCCAACATGGCGGTAGAACTTGAGTTTCCCATCGACGGCATAAGCCTTCTTCCAGCTTTCGATCAACTTTCTGGTTTCACCTTCGTAGTCGCTGGTCCAGGCGGTCGAGTGACTCAGCTCTTCGGCATACTCGGCAGCGAAAAGCTGCAGTTCCTCGTCTGCCGGTACATAGGACTCCTTGCAGTCGCAGAGTTTTTTTGCCAGGCGCTGAGCCAGAATTCCGAGCAGGGCGTCTGCGAAGTTGAATGGGTCCATACCCATGTCAAGGAGCCGGGTGATTGATTCCGGCGCCGAATTGGTGTGCAGGGTCGAGAACACCAGGTGACCGGTCAAAGACGCTTCAACGCCCATCGCCACAGTTTCCTTGTCGCGCGACTCACCCACCATGATGATGTCCGGGTCGGCACGCAGAAAAGCGCGCATGACAAGCGCGAAGTCAATGCCGGCTTTGCGGTTGATCTGGACTTGTCGCAGGCCTTTTTGCGTGATTTCGACCGGGTCCTCCGCGGTCCAGATCTTGGTATCGGGCGTGTTCAAGTGCTTGAGAATCGAGTGCAAGGTGGTGGTCTTGCCTGATCCGGTCGGGCCACAGACGTAGAACAAGCCATAGGGCTTTTCGATGGTCCGGATGACCCGTTCCTTGTTGTGGGGTGTCAGCCCGAGCTTGTCCAGTGGAATGGGCTCGCCGGCAGCCAGAATCCGCATCACGACATCTTCCACACCCCCGGCCGAGGGAATGGTGGCGACCCGAAGTTCAATGTCCAGCGGGCCATACTTCTTGAACTTGATCTTCCCGTCCTGTGGCTTGCGACGCTCCGAAATATCGAGATCGCACATGATCTTCAGGCGGGTCACCATGGCTTGGCGAAAATGCGCCGGTACCTCGATATAGGGCTGCAGTGATCCGTCGATACGAAACCGTATACCGGTCTTTAGCTTGCCCGGCATCGGCTCGATATGGATGTCCGAGACCTTTTGCTGGTAGGCGTCAATGATCACCTTGTTCACGAACTTGACCAGTTCATTGTCAGCGGCTGCAGACTCCAGCGAGTCGTCATTGGTTCCGTCGTCAAGCGCGCCGACGTCCATGTCAGCGAGCATTTCGTCAATCGTGCTGCCGTCCGCGGTGGAAACGAATATCTGGCCCAGCGTCTGCGCAAACTCGGCTTGGGTCGTGACGCGGTATGCGAAGCGGCTCACACGCGGAAAAACCTGCGGCACGACGCGGGAATTGCGTACCGCCTCGGGGTCCATGCACATGACAACCAGGCCCTCAGGTGACTCCTCCAGCGGTATCCAGCCCTGCTCCTGGAGGAACTCCCGCTTGAGCGCTCCGTGAAGTACCTCGGAACGCATTCGCCCCGAGCTCATGGGTTCATAGGGAACGCCGAAAAACTTTGCCAGCGACGGTCCGATCTGCCCCGGTTGAACCCTGTAGTGGGAAATTAGCATCTGCTCAACCGGCGTTCCCTCGTTTCGGGCGGCCACCAGGCATTGAGTCAATTCATCGGCTGTCATCACCCCGTCGGCCACCAGACCGTCGTACTTGGTGGCCTTGCGGCGCAGTCCCTCGACGGCCTTCTGGACGCGCTGCCGGATGGCGATGGCAAGTGTCTTGCAGAGTTGGGAAACCCCCTCAACCTCAAGTTCACTGAAAGACTGGTTGTCCTTTGTGTTGATGATCTGCAGTACGCCTTGAAGTGTCTCACCCTCGAGAATTGGCGCGGCCAGCATCTGGCGTGTTCTGTAGCCTGATCGCTTGTCCACCTCCTTCAAGAAGGTCAGGTCCGGATGAATCTTTTTCAGTGACTGGTCGTCGTAGACATCAGCCAGGTTGATCAACTGCTTGCTCACGGCAGCGTAACCCGCAATGCTCTGCGGACTGATTGGCAACTTGAGTTCCCGACTACTCTTCAGTCCGGTCTTGACCTTGGAGACTATGGCGGTGCGGTCGTCGTTGACGGCATACAGAGTCAGTCGATCGGCGTTGAAAAGCCGGCAAATGTCCTGGCTCGCCTCGAGCATGATCTGCTCCAGGTTCTCGGTCTCATGAATGCGCGCGGTGACCTGCTGAAGCTGCTTGTAGAAGAGCGCCTCGAACTGTATGCCCGTGCGCTCAGAAGGGAGGGTTCCGCTATCGACTAAATCGCCCTCGGACCGGCCTCCGAGAGGTGCTGGCTGTGTTACTTCATGCATGACCCAAACTCCTGACCCGAGGGTAACCGGCCAATGTTGTATGAAAGTTCAGTCAGGTCTGAACAAACTGCATCTGGGTGCCCGCCAGTTCGATCAGGTCACCATTCTTCAAGGGTACGGGCTCGGCCCCTATAGGGCGACCGTTGAGCGCCGGATTGCCGCCGCCCTCGACGTGAATCACAAAACCATTTTGCCGCCGGGTGATTGCAGCGATGGCGACGCCCGGCTTGCCTATGGTGGTCACTTCCTTGATCAGGGGCACCTTCCGTCCCGCAGCGGCCCCGGAGAGCACTTTGATGGCCGCAGCCACTGCCTCGTCCAGCGCGGCCGGGACGGACGCGCCAGCCTTCTCGAGCGCGTCACCGCCATCACTGACGAACTTGATTTTGTACTTGCCAACCTCGATCATGTCACCGTTTCGGAGCAACTGGCGCTTCGCGGCCTTGCCGTTGATATAGGTGCCATTGGTGCTGTTGAGGTCTTCCAGATGGACTTCGTTGCCTGAGAGTTGCAGCACTGCGTGCTCGCCGCTGATGGCAAGGTTGTCAATCACGATATCGTTGTAAGGCCGTCGGCCAAGGGTTGTCCGGTCCTTGGTCAACTGAACTTCCTTGATCACGACGCCGTCAATCGAAACAATCATTTTCGGCATGACTGACTCCTGTTACTGAAACCGATTACTGAGGCTTTCATGACTTTACCGTTTTCCTAGCCACCTGGACATAAGTCCGCGATGTTGTTGTGTACTGACGGCCTGTATCAGCAATACGGTGATGTTATCGCGCCCGCCATTTCTGTTGGCCTGAGCTACCAGTTCGTCCGCCATTGGCGGCAGTGGCAGGCGAGTTCTCAGCACCGTCGCAACGGCGCTGTCACTCATCATGTCAGACAGGCCGTCTGAACACATCAGGTAGATATCCCCCACCTCTACGTGGAGTTCACTGACCTCCATCAAGACGCCGTCTTCCACCCCCAAGGCACGCGTCACCAGATTCTTCAGCGGGGATACCGCTGCCTGCGCGGGCGTCAGAACACCAGCGTCCATCTGCTCTTGCAACAGGGAATGGTCTTTGGTGACCTGTAGCAGCTCTTCCCCGCGCAAGCGATAACAGCGGGAATCACCAATGTGTCCCAGCACCAGTTTGTCGCCGTGGAAGATGCCCACCACCAGAGTGGTTCCCATTCCAGCATAGTCCGGATTTGTGCGCGCCGCGACGTAGATCGACCGATTGACGTTGTCAACACAGGTCTCAAGGGCACGTCTGATCTCACGGCCACTGGGCTGTTCGGTCGTTCTGTGCAGCCAGTCTGTTAACTCGGTCTTGATCAGCGAGGTTGCCATGCTGCTCGCAACCTCCCCTGCGTTGTAGCCACCCATGCCATCAGCCAGAACGCACAGTCCGGTCGCGTCATCGTAAGTGACGGAATCCTCGTTGTTATGCCGGGCCCGACCTGGATCGGTGAGTGAGCAGAACATGTAATTCATTGGGTGTCGGGGATCTGTTGCAGTGTCGCTTGCAGGGGGCGGCTGTTGGGGCGCCGGCTAGGCGGCTGCCACGTCTTTTCCATGGCGCTGCTGCAGTGCTCGCCCCAGCACCAGCACCAGTGTGGCACCGGCAGCAGCGCCAAGGTAATGCACCCACGGGTATCCCGCCAGCAGGCCCGTAAAGGCCACGTCGCTGACGATGGTTTCACCACCGACCCAACCAATCAAAGCGGCCCCCAGGGTCACAATGATGGGGAAGCGTTCCATCAACCGGATCATCAGCGTGCTGCCGAAGATCACCAGTGGGATGCTGATGGCAAGGCCCAAGATCAGCAGCAGCATGCTTCCTTTGGCGGCCGCAGCCACGGCGATGACGTTGTCCAGGCTCATGACCAGATCGGCAATCAAAATGGTACGGACGGCTGCCATGAGGCTGCCGTGCTCCTTGGTCTGCCCATCGTCCTCCTCTTCCTCGCTCAGCAACTGCACACCAATCCACAGCAACAATAACCCGCCAACTATCTGTAGGTAAGACATTTCCAGGAGTTTTGCAGCCACGACCGTCAGGATGATTCGCAGCACCACTGCCGCACCTGAACCCCAAAGAACAGCCATGCGCTGTTGGGCCGGTGGCAAGGACCGGGCCGCAAGCGCAATCACGACGGCATTGTCGCCAGACAGAATGATATTGATCCAGACGATCTTCAGCAGACCGATCCAGAAGTCAACGCTTTGCAGCAATTCCATCTGCATTCTCCTGTATTACTAATGCAAGAAGCGCCCAAACACGGTGTCTGGAGCGCTTCATGTTCGTTGGAAGTGTAACGGCCGCAAGGCCGCCCGGGTATCTCGCGTGGGAGTTACAACAGGGCTTTCAGCAATTTTGCCATTTCGGAAGGATCTCGCGTCACCTTGAAGCCACACTCTTCCATCACCGCCAGCTTGGCCTCGGCCGTATCCGCACCGCCGGAGATCAGGGCGCCGGCGTGTCCCATGCGTTTGCCTGCAGGTGCCGTGACGCCAGCGATAAAGCCGACGATGGGTTTCTTC
>CAIQVX010000339.1 GCA_903875275.1 uncultured beta proteobacterium
CCGTTGTTGGCCAACGTGCTGCTGGACGAAGTGGACAAGGTGTTGGAGGCGCGGGGCTACAGCTTTGCGCGCTACGCCGATGACTGCAACGTCTATGTGGGCAGCGCGAAGGCGGGCGAGCGGGTGATGGCGTTGCTCAGGAAGTTGTACGCCGGGCTCAAGCTCCAAATCAATGAAGCCAAGAGTGCGGTGGCAAGCGCCTTCGGGCGCAAGTTTCTGGGCTACGAGCTGTGGGTTGCCAAGGGCCGAGAAGTCAAATGTGCCGTAGCCCACAAAGCGCGGGACAACTTCAAGGCTCGAATCAGGCAGCTCACGCGCCGCTCGGGCGGACGCAGTATGAGAGAAGTGGTGGACAAACTCAGGCCCTACCTGTTGGGCTGGAAGGCGTACTTCGGGTTGGCGCAAACGCCAAGAGTCTGGCGCGAACTAGACGAGTGGCTGCGCCATCGCCTCAGGGCCATACAGCTCAAGCATTGGAAACAGCCCAAGACGATCTACCGCGAACTCAAGGCACTGGGGGCATCGCACGATGTAGCCAAACAAGTGGCGGGCAACTGCCACCGTTGGTGGCGCAACAGCGCCAAACTGCTCAACAGCGTGCTGACCATCGCGTACTTCGACCGTATGGGAGTCCCTCGTCTGTCATGACCTCAAGCTCTCGAACCGCCCGGTGCGGACCCGCATGCCGGGTGGTGTGGCAGGGGCGCAGCCGATAATGGCTGCCCCCTATGCCGATCGGATTGACCCATCCTGCCGAATATCGCCGTGGTCTCCGGCGTGAGCACGACTCACCGCCATGGCATTACTTCAGGTCGTCGGCAATGACCTTCACTATACGTTGCGCATTTGCAGAGGTGTCCGGAGCTCCGCTGGAACTGAGGACTGAAACAGTCGTTGTTGCCCCCTGACTAACCAGCTTGACTCTGTATTTCAGAGGTGCTGCGTTATCTTTCGAACTGCCGAAGATGGAACTCAGGAAGCCGCTGTCGGTCTTTTCTGAAGATGGTTCAACATAACGGACAAAGTAGGTGCCTTGGCTACGATCCCGGTCTTCCACAGTGAAATTTGCCCGGTCCAAAGCCAAACCAACACGCCGCCAAGCGCGGTCAAAACCATCATCGACCTGAACAACCGTGAGTCCTTCGACGACCGCCGTACGCGCGCCGATTCTGCTGGGTTGGGCCGAAATCAGGGATTTTGACGGTTCCTTGGAGGCGCCGAGCTTGACCATCAAACGCGCCAGAAATTCCGCCTCAAGCTCAGGGTCAGGAGCACGGGGTTGCCATATCGTGGAGTCCTTCTCCTTGCTGTTGTACACCTCCATCATTCCGCGATGGCTGATGTAAATCTCGGTTCCATTTCCGTTACGTTCCAGGCGTGTTCTAAATTTGTCCCGTTCTGCAGTTGCATAAAGGGAGTCGAACACCCGACCCAGTGTGCTGCGAATAAAGTCCTGCGGCAGCTTCGCACGATTTTCTGCCCACTCGGTCTCCATGATGCCCAGATTGGCCTGTTCCATCGTCAGCACGAAGCCGTTTTCCTGCCAGAAATCCCGAAGGGGCTCCCACAATTTATCAGCTGGCTGGCTGATCACGAGCCAACGCTGATTGCCGGCACGCTCGATACGGACATCACCGAGTGTCGAAACCGCCGTCGGCATGGTGGGCGCTACCTGGCTGGTCTGAAAACTTGACGCTGTAACCACTCCGCCTGGGATAGCGTACCGCGTGCCTCGTGAAAGCTGAGTCAAGTCGGGTGGAACATCAAGTGACGGGCCTTTGCCTGCACTCTTGTAGTTCACTTTGTCACTGTCAAGAACCGAGCATGCCGCCAGTCCCAGTGACAAGCTCAGAAGTGCGAGTTTCGAAAAATGGTTCACGTAATATTCCCTTAGGGTGACTGATCGGGTGTTGCAGAGTCCGTCAAATTAGACCGGTTGCACGGAGCGCATTTTCAACTGTGGCTTCATTCGCCGGTGTCAGACTTGTCATTGGCAGACGCATCGTTCCACCACACAACTTCATTCTTTGCATTGCCCACTTCACAGGAATCGGGTTGGCTTCCACAAAAAGGTGCTTATGCAGGGGTAGCAATCGAAATTGAATTTCCATGGCTTTCGGCCTGTCGCCCGCAATTGCCGCAACGCACATTTCATGCATCAATCGCGGCGCCAGATTGGCTGATACGCTGACATTGCCCTGTCCACCACACAGCATCAGCGCAACGGCGGTGCCGTCATCCCCAGAGTAAACTGCAAATCCGCTCGGCGCTTCGCGGATGAGCCACTGAGCCCGTTCAATGTTTCCGGTGGCCTCCTTGATGCCCACAATTCCCTGGACCCGGGCCAGCCGCATCACGGTTTCGTGGGCCATGTCCGCCACTGAGCGTCCCGGGACGTTGTACAACACCCTCGGAAGATCGACCGCTTCAGCAATGGACTTGAAATGAAGATACTGTCCTTCCTGTGTCGGTTTGTTGTAATAGGGCACAACCTGCAGTTGGCAGTCAGCTCCTACTGCCTTCGCAAATCTGGCCAACTCAATGGCTTCCATGGTCGAGTTGGCACCACAACCAGCCATGATGGGCAGACGTCCGGCGGCCTGCTCAACGGCGACGCGAATGATCTCGCAGTGTTCTTCAACATTGACCGTCGGCGACTCACCTGTTGTGCCAACAACGCCGACACAGTCAGTTCCTTCTGCAATGTGCCAGTCGATCAGACTGCGCAGCGTGGCATAGTCCACGCTGCCATCTTCGTGCATGGGTGTGACAAGCGCCACGATGCTGCCGGTAATTTGGCTGAATGAGGGGGTCATGTCCAGATGCTATGGTTAACGGTAAAGGAGCATTCTAACTAGACAGACCAATGACTTGGTGCCCCCGGTTCGAATCCATTGCAACCTGATTAACTGCGGCAAACCGTTGGACAACGCGAGCCGGATTCTCAAGTAGACCTTCTTCAAATGCCACTGTCCGCAATTTCGCGAAGACAGTCAACAACTCAGCGGGCTGCAGCAGGAAGTCGGCTCGGCTGGGCTTGCCCAGAGCCTCATTTCCCTGGGAGAACGTTTCATAAATGAGGGCGCCACCGGGTGCGAGGCTGCTGGCGATCAATGGAAACAGGGGGCGCCACAAATAATTGGTGATAATAACGGCGCCGAACTGTCTTGCACACCCTTCTTCCTGGAGTGGCCACGGGGCAGTCTCGATATCGGCGAGGACCGCTTCGCCGTAGGCCTTTGCAGTCTCGATGGCATCCATGGAACGATCAATTCCCGTGACAGGATGGCCACGTTCTGAAAACCACTTCATGTGGCGGCCCGAGCCACATGCGACGTCCAACACCGAAGTTCCAGGGACAAGCAAATGGGACCACCGTCTGACCCAAGTAGATACATTGCTGGCATGCTGAGAATCTGACACGTCCGGTCGGTCCAATAGGTCGGGGTCGCCTAGAAACATCCCCAAATCTGATTTGCCAGGGTCACCAGGAAATCAGAGTGTTGGTAAAGCGAGAATACGGCCGCCAGCAGAGTCCCCACCACCCCATAAATCACTATGGCGCTGCTACGTTTCATTTTTCAGTTGGCTTGAATCGCGGTTTTGCGGACAATGGATGCTTCCTTTATTGGCAGGTTCACCAATGCGGCCAGAATACCTAGCGCGATGGCGATGTACCAGACCACATCGTAGTTTCCTGTCTGGTCGTACAGATACCCCCCAAGCCAGACGCCCATGAACGAGCCAATCTGATGACTGAAAAAGACAAACCCGCTCAGCATGGAAAGATGCGCTACGCCGAAAATCTGCGCCACGGTGGCATTTGTCGGCGGGACTGTCGAGAGCCAAAGCAGACCCATCATGCTCGAAAAAATGTAGACACTCAAGGGTGTCAGCGGAGCTACAAGGAACAGGCCAATGGCAATAGATCGCGCGAAATAGATAAAGGCCAGAATGTTTTTCTTCTGCATTTTCTGCCCGAGCACGCCGGCAGCGTAAGTTCCAAATACATTGAACAAGCCGATCAGCGCCAGTGAATAACTCGCCACCTGCGGCGACAAGCCTTTGTCCCTGAGATAACTGGGCATGTGGACGCCAATGAAGACCACCTGAAAACCACAAACAAAATACCCTGCCATCAGCAATTGAAAACTAGGATATCTGAACGCTTCTGTCAATGCCTGAATGACCGACTGTTCGCGCCGACCCGCGAGTCCGGCGGAAAAATCTGGTTCGCGCAAACCCCAGGCCAGAGGCACAATGAGGAGCGTAGCGGCCGCCAGGACGATCAAAGCTTCTTGCCAACCCAGACTTCCAATCAGAAAGCCCTCGGTTGGAACCATCAGGAACTGTCCGAACGAACCGGCCGCCGCAGCGACACCCATTGCCCAGGAGCGCCGCTCGGGCGACACGTTTCGGCCAATGACACCATAAATCACCGCGTAGGTTGTGCCGGCCTGGGCCATGCCAATGAGCACGCCTGCCGTCGCAGAGAGCATCAGCGGGGTCACGGCAAAGGCCATGCCGAGCAGGCCCAGCGCATACAGGACGGCGCCACCAGCAATTACACGAAATGCGCCAAACCGATCAGCCAGCATGCCGGCGAAGATGCCGGAAAACCCCCAGACCAGATTCTGCAGGGCCATCGCAAACGCAAAGGTCTCACGACTCCAACCCTGACTTTGTGTAACTGGCTGCAACCAGAGGCCAAAGCCATGACGAATGCCCATGGACAGGGTCACGATGGTGGCGCCGCAAATCAGAACCTGTTCCAAGGAAAGTGTCTTATGGATTGAATTTGTGGGCATGCCAATTAGGCCAGAGTAGAGTCAGATCAGGGCGATGACCGCTCCAACTTGGGAGACGGCAAGCGCCCAATTCTACGTAGTTACTGGACGGGCCGTGCTCGCGGGCCCAACTCCAGACTGACGCTGCAAGCGCTCGCGATGCCGTGCAATCTGTAAGCGCACTTGGTTAGGTGCGGTGCCACCGACCAGATCCCGGGACTGGAGCGACCCGCGCAGGGACAGCACTTCGTACACGTCGTTCTCAATCAGAGGATTGAATTGCTGTAGTGACTCAAGCGGAAGTTCGGACAGTTCGACCTTTCGCGCTATCGCTGCTTTCACGGCTTTGGCGACTGTTTCGTGGGCATCACGAAAAGGAATCCCTTTCTTGACCAGGTAGTCTGCAAGATCGGTGGCCGTAGCGTAGCCGCGTGTTGCTGCAAGCTCCATGGTCTCAGCGTTGACACTGATTCCTCCCTCGGCCAGGCCAGTGGCAGGGTTGATCTGGCCGCCTATCATTTGAGCGAATATTCGCAAGGTGTCTTTCAAGGTGTCCGCCGTATCGAACAAGGGTTCCTTGTCCTCCTGGTTGTCTTTGTTGTAGGC
Source organism: uncultured beta proteobacterium (assembly GCA_903875275.1). Taxonomy (GTDB): domain Bacteria; phylum Pseudomonadota; class Gammaproteobacteria; order Burkholderiales; family Burkholderiaceae_C; genus Rhodoferax. Next base: position 5,394 of record CAIQVX010000339.1, read on the forward strand.
CAGCGGTTGGCCCTTCATCAGCATCATCAAGCCCATCAAGTGGCCGACCACGCGACCAGTCTTGCCACGAGCCAGTTCGGGCACGTCCGGATTTTTCTTCTGCGGCATGATAGAACTACCTGTGGTGAAGCGGTCAGCGATCTTGACAAAGGCAAAGTTCTGGCTCATCCACAGGATAAGTTCTTCACTGAAACGACTGATGTGTACCATGCAGAGCGCCGCCGCGGCGCTGAATTCGATCGCGAAGTCGCGGTCGCTGACGGCATCCAGAGAATTCTGGCAGAGCTGCGCCTGCCCCTTGCCATCGACCATTCCCAGGGTTCGGGCAACCCGTTCCCGGTCCAGTGGATAGCTGGTACCGGCCAGGGCCGCAGATCCGAGCGGGAGCTGATTGGTGCGGTAACGCACCTCCCGCATGCGCTCACCATCCCTGCTGAACATTTCGACGTAAGCCAGCAGGTGATGACCGAAACTGACCGGTTGCGCGACCTGCAAATGAGTCAGACCAGGCAAGATCACGTCGATGTTTTGCTCGGCGACATCGAGTAGCGCCGTTTGCAGGTGGCAGATCAGGTCGCTGATTTGATCAATTTCGCCGCGTAGCCACAGCCGCACATCGGTGGCAACCTGGTCATTTCGCGAGCGACCAGTATGCAAACGCTTGCCGGCATTGCCGGCAATTTGTGTGAGACGCGCCTCAATATTCAGATGCACGTCTTCCAGATCAAGTTTCCATTCGAACTGACCTGCTTCAATTTCCGCCGCCACAGCACGAAGGCCTTCGTCAATTGCACGGTGGTCTTCAGAACTGATGATGTCTTGCGCTCGCAGCATCTCGGCATGAGCCAAGGATCCCGCGATGTCTGCTCGCCACAACCGCTTATCAAAATGGACGCTCGCTGTATAGCGCTTGACCAGTTCGCTCATGGGTTCGGAGAACAGGGCTGACCATGCCTGGGACTTGTTGTCGAATTGGTTGTGTGTCATGCGGTTGAAGCGTGGCTTTAACGGACCGGCTTGAGGGTGTCGTTGGAGTTATGGTGAGGGATCATCAATAATCGGGTTTGGCACGCAAGCATACCCCCCAATTTGGAATGAAAGACCTGCAAATTTTATCGACCTTCCAGGAACTCTCCGGGGAACCGGTCAGGAAGGGACCCTTGGGGGCACTTGTGTTTGACGCATGCCATATCGGCGTGGCGTTGCGGGCTGTCCTGTTTGTGGAAGCAGTGCTGGGCGTGAGCTCGATGTTTGGTGCTTCGGCATTTCTGGAGTGGTTGACACGAATGTCGGTTCTGACGGGGGCTGCGTTGCCGGGAACGCTTGTATGGCTCATCACGGCTTGCGCGCTGAAGAATGTGCTGGCACCACTGCGACCCTGGTTTCAGCAGATGTCAGGTATTTTTCTGGGGGCGGTGGCGGGTATGTGCGGCTGTGCCATGTTATCTCTGGCTGGGTGGCAGGATTCAATGCCATGGTTGGCCAGTGCTTGTGCAGGCGCGTTACTGGCAGCGATTCTGGTGCAGGCTTTGCTGTGGCGGCAACGCAGCAGGGCACCAGCCCAGACCCGGGCGAGACTTAATGAACTGCAGGCACGAATACGTCCTCATTTCCTGTTCAATACCCTGAACAGTGCCATCGCGCTGGTGCGTGCGGAACCAGCCAAGGCCGAGTCTTTACTGGAAGATCTGAGCGACCTGTTTCGGCACGCGCTAGCGGATCAGGGCGACTACGTTACCCTAGCTGAAGAGATAGCGTTGGCTCAACGCTATCTGGCCATTGAGAGGGTCCGGTTTGGTGACAGGATTCAGTTGGAGTGGTCGCTCGATGATGCGGCTGGTGCAGCGAAGTTGCCTCCGCTGCTGTTGCAGCCATTAGTCGAGAATGCCGTTAGGCATGGCGTTGAGCCAAGTGCTGGAGGCGCCCAGATAAGAATATCGACGCAGCGCCGAGGCTCCCGCGTGGTGATCAAGGTGACTAACACAGTCCCTGCCGGGCAGGGTGAATCTGGCAGCCGGCTGGCACTTGACAACGTGCGGGAGCGCCTGAGCCTTTTGCATGATGTCCAGTGCAAGTTCCAGACTGTCGAGCGTGAGGGAATCTTTCAGGTTCGAATTGAGGTTCCGGCGTGAGCACCGTGAGGCATTGCCCATGCGACTGAGAGTGCTTTTGGTCGATGATGAGCAACTGGCGCGCGTGCGCTTGCGAACCTTGCTAGCTGGATGCAAGACCCCGCAAGCGAGTGTGGAGGCGGAAGCTGCGAATGCGACACAGGCGATAGAGTGGCTTCAGCGTCAGCAGTTTGATGTGGCCTTGGTTGACATCCATATGCCAGGTGCCGACGGAGTAACACTTGCATGTGCGATGCGGGACCTGCCCAACCCACCGCTGCTGGTGTTTGTCACAGCTCACGCCGAGCACGCAGTGCAGGCCTTCGAACTGGAAGCGCTTGACTATCTCACCAAACCAGTGCGCCTGGAACGGTTGCAACTGGCGCTGGAAAAAGTGGAGCGACTTGTCGGGTCGCGTCGCAGCGATGAGACTGACGTGCCGGAGCAGGTGTTGGTCATTCAGGAGCGTGGCAGAACCGAACGAGTACCACTGTCCGAGATTTTGTATTTGAAAGCGGAGCTCAAGTACATCACAGTAAGAACGGCCAACTCAAACTGGGTTATGGAGGGCTCCTTGAGCGACATCGAGACGAAGTTTCCTGACCATTTCCTGCGCATCCACCGCAACGCATTGGTCAGCAGACACAGTGTTCGTGCAATCGAGAGGCAATTGGGGACTCAGGATGGTGAGGGTTGGGTGGTGCGCCTGAATGGTGTTTCTGATTTGTTGCAGGTGTCACGGCGGCAACTGGCAACGGTACGCGAACTGGTTTCTAACCTGTGTTCCTGAGTCCTGCGGCAATGCCATTGATAGATATATGAATGCCACGCTGGATCCGTGCATCGGTCTGTCCGCCACGGTGACGTCGCACAAGTTCAACCTGGAGATGGTGAAGTGGGTCAATGTATGGAAAACGGTGATGGATGGAGCGCTGTAGCGCAGCGTTGTGAGTCAGACGCTGCCTGTCGCCGGTGATGCGAAGCAGGGCGTCCGCAGTGCGGTGCCATTCCAGTTCAATGACTTTGAAGACTGCCTTTCGCAGGCGTGTGTCAGTTACAAGTTCGGCATAACGTCGACCGAGCGTCAAGTCACTTTTGGCCATCACCATGTCGATGTTTGACAGAAGCGTATTGAAGAATGGCCACTCACTGTACATTTGTCGCAGCAATTGCAGTTTGCCCCGGTCTACGCCACGATCTCGCTGATGGAGGAATTGCTCCACCGACGAGCCGAAACCGAACCATCCCGGCAGAGTCAGGCGGCACTGACCCCAGCTGAAGCCCCAGGGAATAGCACGCAGATCCTGGATCCTCTGGGTTGCCCTGCGTGATGCGGGACGAGAGCCAATATTGAGTTCGGCGATTTCTCTGATCGGTGTCGAGTCAAAAAAATACTGTGTGAAGCCCGGTGTTTCATATACCAACCTTCGATACGCTGCCATGCTGCTGCTCGACAACTCAGCCGCAGCGTCCAGGAAACACGCACTGGCTGGTTGAGTGGGTTGCAGCAGCGTCGCCTCCAGGGTTGCGGCCACCAGAGTCTCCAGATTGCGGCGACCGATTTCAGGGTTGGCGTATTTCGAGCCAATGACTTCGCCCTGCTCGGTCAGACGTATCTGGCCGCGCACTGTTCCTGGGGGCTGGGCCAGTATGGCTTGGTAGCTGGGGCCACCGCCGCGGCCCACGGTGCCGCCCCGGCCGTGGAACATGCGCAATCTAATGGGGCTGGTCAGGTCAGGGCCGGACAATTCATCGAACAATCGGACCAGTGCGGTTTCGGCACGGTAGAGTTCCCAGTTGCTGGTGAAGATTCCACCATCCTTGTTGCTGTCCGAATAACCCAGCATGATGTCCTGCTCACAGTACTGATCAGGGCGGCCGCGACGCACCAGGTTCCGAATGCCGGGCAACGAGAAGAATTCGCGCATGATGGACTCGGCGTTGCGCAGGTCTTCGATAGTCTCAAACAGGGGAACGACAATCAGGTCGCAACAGGCATTGTGGTCCAGCGTCCCCTGCATCAAGCCTGCCTCCTTCTGCAGCAGCAGCACTTCAAGCAGATCACTGACTGTTTCGGTGTGACTGATGATGTAGTGCCGTATCGCCTCGCTACCAAATTGCTGGCGCAGCGCCTTGGCCGTTTCGAAAATGGACAGCTCACTCTGTGCATGATCTGAATAGATCGAGCCAACGACACGCAGCGGGCGTGCGTCATTGAGCAAATCAATCAGGAGCTTGCACTTCGCGGGTTCGCTCAGGAGGGCATAAGCCGGATTGAGTCGCGCCACTGCCAGCAACTCAGCCACCACTGTTTCATGCTGGTCCGAACTTTGGCGCAGATCGACTGTGGCCAGGTGAAAGCCGAAAACATCAAGTGTTCGAATCAGAGGTTGCAGCCGCTGCTTTACTAATGCGGTGCCGTGCTGAGCCAGCAGCGATGCTTCGATAATACGCAGGTCGGTCAGCAACTCCTGCGCCAGCTTGTAAGGGTTTTGTGGTGGGACCGCATGGCGAGCAGCCTCGCCGCCGGTCAGTTCCTTCAGGGTAGCGGCGAGCCGTGCATAAACGCCGATCAAAGCACGCCGGTAGGGCTCGTCTTTCCGGTGCGGATTGCTGTCAGGTGAGTTGGCCGCAAGGGCTTGCATTTCCGGCTCACAGTTCACGAGCAGGGATGAGACCGACAACTCGCCGCCAAGCAAGTGTATTTCGGTCAAGTAGTGTCGCAGTGCCACTTCAGCCTGCCGGCGTAGCGCATGCTGCAATGTGTGTTCGTTTACATTGGGATTGCCGTCACGGTCGCCACCAATCCACTGCCCCATGCGCAGGAAACTTCGAACCGAAGAATGTCCCAACTTCTGTTCGAGGTCGGCATAAACTCTCGGGATTTGGCGCAAGAAGGTCAATTCGTAATAACCAAGCGCGTTTTCAACTTCGTCTGCCACAGTGAGTCTGGAATATCGCAGGAGCCGTGTTTGCCATAACTGTGTGACCCGGGCACGCATCTGAAGTTCGTTTTCGGCAAGTTCTCGCGGTGTTAGTGTGTCAGAGCGAGTGTTAGGCCCGGCACTGCGATTCTTGATGTCGTCGCGCATGCTGAGTAGTTCTGCAATATTGCGTTCGGCGTCCAGAATACTCTTGCGCTGCACCTCAGTCGGATGTGCAGTCAGCACCGGCGAGACATAGGCGATGCTCAATGTAGCGGCGATCGTCTGCGAGCTTATTCCGGCCTGCCGGCAGCGCCACAGGGCCGCGTCCATGCTGCCACTCTGTGTCTGCCCGGCGCGTTCATGGATCGCTCGGCGGCGGATGTGGTGTCGATCTTCCGCCAGATTGACCAAGTGACTGAAATAGGTGAAGGCCCGGATCACGCTGACGGTTTGGTCGTTGCTTAGGCCCTTGAGCAAGCGCTTAAGCGCCTTGTCGGCTTTGGCGTCGTCGTCGCGGCGAAAAGCCACCGAAAGCTTGCGGATTTGCTCAATCATTTCAAAGGCAGTACTTCCCTCCTGCTCCCGGATCACATCTCCAAGGATGCGGCCCAGCAGTCGGATGTCGTCCAACAGGGGACGCTCGTTGGCTTTGGTGCTGCGGTTTGCCCCCGGCTTTGATGTGCTGATCATGGTGTTGGCAATCGTTTATTGGAAGATCTCTGTCGGGCCATGCTAGCATCCCCGGTCCGATTGGGATTACCAGCAAGTTACAACCACGAAGCACCGTTTATGAGTAGTTTGACGATAGCAACCCGAGAGAGTCGATTGGCAATGTGGCAGGCACAGCATGTGAAGACCTTGCTGGAGCGTTGTGGCCATCAGGTCAGTCTGCTGGGTATGACGACTCTGGGAGATCAGATATTGGACCGCGCCTTGAGCAAGGTGGGTGGAAAAGGTCTGTTCGTCAAGGAGTTGGAAGTGGCACTGGCTCAGGGCCGGGCTGACCTGGCGGTCCACTCCTTGAAGGACGTTCCCATGGAACTGCCGGAGGGTTTCAGCCTCGCGTGTGTAATGGAGCGGGAGGACCCGCGCGATGCGTTTGTTTCCAATCGTTTTGACAGTCTGGCTGACTTGCCACAGTCAGCGGTGGTGGGAAGTTCGAGCTTGCGCCGTATGGCGCTGTTGCGTGCAGCTCGCCCCGATCTCAGGATCGAGCCCTTGCGCGGCAATCTGGACACACGGTTGCGAAAGCTCGATGACGGTCAGTATGACGCCATCGTGCTGGCTGCAGCTGGTCTGAAGCGACTGGGTCTGGAGTCGAGAATTCGCTCTGTGTTCGATCCCGCATCGATGCTTCCTGCAGCTGGACAGGGTGCGCTCGGAATTGAAGTGCTCAGCGCGCGGCAGGACGTGTTCCAGGCGCTGGCGCCTCTGGCGCATCACACAACATGGTTAGCGGTGGCAGCTGAGCGGGCTGTGAGTCGGGCAATGGGGGGGAGTTGTTCCATGCCGTTGGCGGCATTTGCCACCTTCCAGGGGAACATCCTGACCATCGATGCTGCTTGGGGCGATCCCGAGGGAAGACTCGAGCTGGTCAGCGTGCGAGATTGCGCGGCAGTAAACGATCTAGCCAGTGCCGCCGCCTTGGGCACGCAGGCGGCGACCGAGCTTCGATCCCGCGTGGTTGCCAAGGGTGGGGTTGTTCATTATCCATCCGAGACCCCGGGTCATGCCTGAACATGCGCGTTGTCGTCACCCGACCGGAACGTGAGGCCCAGCGCTGGGTCAGGGATTTGTCAGCGCAGGGGGTAGAGGCGCTGGCGTTGCCACTGATACAGATCCGGCCGGTTTCAATTCCACAAGACTGGATCCGAGGCGTTCAGCAAGGGGGCAGGCGCATTGGGGTCATGTTTGTCAGTGCCAATGCCGCTGATTGTTTTTTTTTAGCTGATCCCTGTCTCGTGGATTTGTTTGGGTCAACCGCAATTGATGGCCCCCGGGTATGGGCAACTGGGCCCGGGACTGCCAAGGCTTTGCTTCGGGCCGGTGTGTTGCCGGAGAAAATCGATGTGCCGCCCCCGGGGGCCACCCAGTTCGATTCCGAGGCCTTGTGGCAGATAGTGCATTCACAGATTCGAGCTGGGGATTGTGTGCTGATCGTGCGGGGTACTGATGCCGTCGACGGGCTTGATTCAGGCACCGGCACAGGGCGGGACTGGTTTGCCCGGCAAATTGCGGCCCTTGGAGCGAAAGTTGAGTTTGTGGTTGCCTACCAGCGCTGTGTTCCTGATTTCACTGCACGTGAGCGTGACCTCGCGCGGGCGGCCGCCAACGATCAGTCAGTGTGGTTGTTCAGCAGTGCGCAGGCGGTGCAAAATCTTCGCAGGGCTTTCCCTGAACTGAATTGGAGCAGGGGACGCGCACTGGCTACTCATGCCCGAATTGCCGCGTCAGCACGGGATGCCGGATTTGGGGTTGTTTGGGAGTCCAGGCCCACACTGTCCGATGTGCTGGCGGCGCTAAAATCTCGCGATGAACTCTGATGCCACGGTCGAAACCGCAGCCCCGACACCAGCGAGTGTGGATGCGCAGCAGACTGTGAAAATTGTGGCCCCATCGTGGCGACGCTGGCTCATGATCGGGGTCGGCCTGTTGTCCTTGCTTGCCTTTCTGGTAAGTACATTGTTGTGGCACCGGTTGTCGTTGATCCAGGAACAACTGGCGCGCCAGAGTGCGGACGCCGGTGTCCAGTCGACTGAGGCGCGGGCCATAGCCAAACAGGCGCAGGAAATGGCACGTGAGGCCGCCGCGAGAGTGGCCGTTCTGGACGCACGTTTGAGCGAAGTTGCGCTGCAGCGTACGCAACTTGAGGAACTGATGCAGAGCCTGTCGCGGTCTCGTGATGAGAATATGGTGGTTGATATCGAGTCGGCGATCCGTCTGGCGCAACAACAAGCTCAGTTGACCGGCAGCGTTGAACCCCTGCTCGCGGCTTTGAAAAGCGCTGAGCAGCGGGTTGCCAGAGCTGCCCAACCCCGCCTGACTTCCTTGCAGCGCGCCATTGCACGTGATATAGACCGTATCAAATCGGCAGCGATAAGCGATACGCCCGGGTTGTTGGTCAAACTGGACGAACTGGTTCATCTGACCGACGAACTTGCGCTCGCCAATGCCGCCATGCCGATACGTCCTGCCAGCGCAGGCAAGCGTGATTCGACAGAGGCTGCACCCAACTGGTGGCTGCATGCTTGGCAGACGGTGCGCGATCAGGCCAGCACCCTGATGCGGGTCAGTCGAATTGAGCAGCCCGAGGCGGCGTTGCTGTCACCCGAACAGTCTTTTTTCCTGCGTGAAAACCTCAAGCTCAAGCTCCTCAACGCCAGGCTCGGACTGCTTGCGCGTCAACTCGATTCCGCGCGCGCCGACCTTGCGGCGGCGGCAATTTCGCTGAATCGATACTTCGATCCGGGTTCACGTAAGACGCAACTGGTGGTGACCCTGCTGCAGCAGGTTCAGATCCAGATGAAGACACTGCAGATTCCGCGCGTCGACGATACGCTTGGTGCGCTGGCAACCGCCGCCGCCGGACGGTAGCGATGCGACTGGCCTTGTGGTTCCTGGGGTTGTTTGGTGCGGCGGTTGCAATCGCACTGTTTGCAGGTAACAACCAGGGCACGATCACACTGTTCTGGCCACCCTACCGTGTCGATTTCTCCCTAAATTTCGCCATATTGCTGACGGCGCTGGTTTTCCTGATTCTTCATGTGGCCTTGCGCGCGCTGGCCGCACTTTTTGCGATGCCAGCACTGGCACGGCGTTGGCGTATTCAGCATCAGGAGCGTGCAATCACCCTTTCCCTGCTTGATGCCATTTCGCACTTGATAGCTGGACGCTTTGTACGTGCCAGAAAGGCTGCGGAACTGGTGCTGGCAAAGGATGGTGTGATGACGGGTAGTGGGGAACAACTTGCCTATTCCACGCGACTGCGAGCATTGTCCCATTTGCTGGCTGCCGAAAGCGCACAGGTCTTACAGGACAGGGCAGCGCGCGAGAGCCACTATCGTGACGCCATGGCACAAACTCGCAAACGTGATTCGCACGAAATGCGGGACGGTATGAAACTGCGTGCAGCACGCTGGGCACTGGAAGATCGGGATGCTTCTGGCGCACTTACCCTGCTCGATGACTTGTCGCAGGGCGCGGCGCGGCGCACCATTGCCTTGCGTTTGCGGCTGAAAGCCACCCGACTGGGGCAGCAGCCGCGGGCCGCGCTGGAGACTGCGCGCCTGTTGGCGAAACATCGGGCGTTTTCGGACGTAGCGGCACTCGGATTGTTGCGTGGTCTGGCATTGGAACTGCTTGCAACTGCACGCGATTCCGATCAGCAAGTGGCTGTCTGGCTGCAGCTTGAGGAGTCCGAGAGGCGGATGCCGGAGGTGGCGCTGGAGGCATGTCGGCGGATGCTTCAGCTCGGCGGCGATGTCGATACTGCGATGGGATGGTTGCTGCCAATTTGGGAGCGCATGGCAGGTGCACCAAATGGGCTTTCGGAAGATCAGCGCGTCAAGCTTGTTCTGGTACTGGAGCAGGGTTTCGGCCTCGCATCGGGCGCGCCGCAGTCGCTTTGGCTGACGCGGATCGAACAGGCTCAGATGAGCAACCCTGGCGATCCTGTCTTGCAGTACCTGGCAGGCATCACGTGCCTGCGGCTGCAACTGTGGGGTAAGGCTCAGCAATTGCTAAGGCAGTCCCTGCCCAGGCTGCGGCATGCCGAATTGGAGAGAAGCGCTTGGGCTGCCTTGGCGCGACTGGACGAACAGCGCGGTGATGTCGTTTCTGCTGCACAGAGTTGGCAGAACGCGGCACAGAAAAGGACTTTGTAACCCAATCCCACTGCGCAGGGTTCTGCCTGAGAGAAGGTGGGCGCCGAAGCTCCCACTTTCTCAAGCTTTATTGACCCTGGCTGCTACTTATTGCGACAATTCAAACGGGAGAGTCATATTGTGCAGATCGCGTTTGGTTTCGACCAAAATCAGCGGTCGATCATCAAGCGCCACAGCAGCAGGGCGTTCCCTGGGAACGTGAATCTGCCTTGTCTCGGCTGCAATGGCCGCCTGCACAGCGGCGACTTTGGATGCATCGGAATTCACCCATATCAGCCCCGAACTTTCCGCAACCTGCGTCAACTCCGTCAGGGGTAGGGAAAAGGGTTGCAATTTCGGCATGGTGGTGGTTGGCTGCGCCACAGGAACTTGCACAGTCGGTGCCTCAGCTTGCGTCGCGGGTGAGCTTTCGGCGGGCACAGCCAATGGAGATGGGGCCACACTCGTCGGCGGGACTTGGGTGTCCACGCTGAAGTAGGAGCGCCTGGGTTCCTCCCCCAGTTCCTGCGACTCCGGTCGGCTCTCTACGTTTTGCCGTTCACCCTGTTCGGTGCGATCATTGCGAGGCGCGCGATCACGACCAGAGCGCTCGCGTGGGCGTCTGTCGCGGGGCTGTGCGCCATCCGCTGGAACTGCGGATTCTCCGCCACTCCGTTCGGAAACCGATTCGGTGGCACCTGCCTGCGATCGAACAGTCTCCTCCTGCCGCCTGCTCCGATCAGGTCGACGCTCGGCGCGGGGTTCTGTCCTGGGATCAACGCGCTCGGATGAACTGCCCTGGTCGACATTCTCGGGACGATCATTGCGGCTTCGCTCGCCGCGGTTGCGTTCGCCTCGTCCACCGTTGCGTGCCGCACGTTCTGATGCGCTTGACTCGGGACGAATGTTGTCCGGGCCCGTACCGGGCACTGCAGGTGCGGAAGCATTCAGGTCACCTGCCAGTGCCTTGCCTTCAGCATCGACCCGCTCACGCTGCGTTTGCGTCGGGCGGTCTGCGCGGCCTCCGCGGCCACCCCTGGCACCACGGCCATCACCACGCCCTTCGGGTCGACCGCCCCGACCGCCTCGTCCCTCATCGCGTCTCGCGCCTTCCCGGACAGGACGACCCTCGCGCTTATCATCGGGGCTCACACTGGGTGCGGGTTTGACGCGTGCCACAGGTGCTGGTTCGGCCACAAAAAGCCGTTTCAACCAACCAAAGAAGCCCGTGTTTGCCGGCCCAGCGCCCGAAGGTACTTGGGGAGCATGCAGCGGCACAGTGGCAGGTCTTGCCAACTCGGGCTTCGGCACCACAATGGGAGCAGGTGCATCAGGCAGTACACCTTTGATCAGGGGTGTCTGCTTGTTGGTCGGCTCCTGCGACCGGCGAGTTACAGCAACAGGGTCCTCCATTTCCTCGGCCATTTTGTAGCTGGCCTCGACGTTATCCAGGCGTGGATCGTCGTGTTTGAGTCGCTCCAGCTTGTAATTTGGAGTCTCCAGCGTCTTGTTGGGGACCATCAGGACGTTGATCCGCTGCTTGATCTCGATCTTGGCAATCTCGGCCCGCTTTTCGTTGAGCAGAAAGGACGCAACTTCGACCGGGACCTGGCACAGTACGGATGCAGTGTTGTCCTTGAGGGATTCTTCCTGAATGATGCGCAGGATTTGCAGTGCGCTCGACTCTGTATCACGGATGTGGCCAGAACCACCGCAGCGCGGGCACGGAATGGACGCACCCTCGGACAGAGCAGGGCGCAGGCGCTGGCGACTCATCTCCATCAGACCAAACTTGCTGATCGTCCCAAATTGAACGCGAGCGCGGTCTTGCCGCAACGCGTCTCGCAGGCGGTTTTCGACATCGCGCCGATTGCGGCTTTCCTCCATGTCGATAAAGTCGATCACGATCAAGCCACCCAGATCGCGCAAGCGCATCTGGCGTGCGACTTCGTCAGCAGCTTCCAGATTGGTGCGCGTGGCGGTTTCCTCAATGTCACCGCCCTTGATGGCGCGTGCGGAATTGACATCGACGCTGACCAGCGCCTCAGTATGGTCGATCACGATTGCGCCGCCACTGGGCAACTGCACCGTGCGCGCATACGCGGACTCGATCTGGTGCTCGATCTGGAAGCGGCTGAACAACGGCGCATCGTCTCGATAGCGCTTGACTCGAGCTGCATGCTCGGGCATGACGTGGGCCATGAACTGCTGGGCCTGCTCGTAAACGTCGTCAGTGTCGATCAGAATGTCGCCGATGTCGTTGTTGAAGTAGTCGCGGATGGCACGAATAACGAGGCTCGATTCCTGGTAAATCAGGAACGCCCCCTTGGTTCCCTTAGCGGCACCGTCGATGGCGGCCCACAACTTCAGAAGGTAATTCAGGTCCCATTGCAGTTCCGGGGCACTACGGCCGATGCCGGCGGTGCGGGCAATGATACTCATACCGTTGGGGTATTCGGGCTGGTCCAGTGCTTCCTTGAGCTCGGCACGGTCTTCGCCCTCAATCCGACGAGAAACGCCGCCACCCCGTGGATTGTTGGGCATCAGCACAACGTAGCGGCCAGCCAGCGAGACAAACGTCGTCAGAGCCGCCCCTTTGTTGCCGCGCTCCTCTTTTTCTACCTGCACCAGCAGTTCCTGACCCTCGCGGATGGCGTCCTGTATCCGTGCCTGGCTGACCGATACACCCTGCTGGAAATACTGCCTTGAAATTTCCTTGAACGGCAGAAAACCGTGCCGGTCTTCGCCGTAATCGACAAAGCAGGCTTCCAAAGAGGGTTCGACGCGCGTCACAACTGCCTTGTAGATATTGCCTTTTCGCTGTTCGCGTCCCTCAATTTCAATTTCATAGTCGAGCAGCTTTTGCCCATCGACAATGGCCAACCGGCGTTCCTCCGCCTGCGTGGCATTAATCAGCATTCGCTTCATGGTGACATTCCTTCAATTCAAACAACAACAAGCTCCTGACGAGCCATTGATATCGGAACTGACGCTTTGAATTGAGGAGGAAACAGCCGGAGAACCGAGACTTAAACAATAAGTCTGGGTATGGGCGCGTGGAGGGGAGCGAGGAGTCCGGGTTGTGGATGCGCTACTTTATAAATAGCAGGTTGCGTTCGAATCAGGAACGCCGACGAGCGATCCCCGCCAAAAAACGGAGCGAAAACGCACCGCAGGCAACTGTAGATCAAACTCATCAACACAAACATCTCGCTTCATTCCGTCCACAGACGATGGGTCTGCAGACTTGGGTATTCCGTATCAGTTTTTCAAGGCGTCGTCTTGACCGTTGGCCCGGCATGCCACTGCAAGCATCTGGCTTGCGGTTTGCCTGCGCTGACAAACGGCGATATCGACTTGCTAACGGGGCTGGTGCTGGTGGGTGAACTAAACTCCACCTAAACTATGACTTAACCTGTCGCCAAATCAACCACTTACAGCTCACCGCTAGTGAAACACATTATACGGGGCAATGGGGAACCACCGTTGCCGCAGGCCAAAACAGTTGTTGTTAGCGAGGACTGTTCAGGTCAACGACTGGACAATTTTCTGATGCGTCAGCTCAAAGGCGTGCCGAAGACGCACGTCTATCGAATCATCCGCAGTGGAGAAGTAAGGATCAACAAAGGTCGCGTATCTGCCGATTCGCGGGTTCAGTCGGGCGATGCAGTGCGTCTGCCGCCAATCCGGATTTCAGCAAGAATTGCCGAAAAGGCGCTGGCGATGGCAGCTAACGTCGTTCGCGGCACCCCGGCTCGCGATTTTTCCATTCTGCTGGAGGATGAACATTTGCTTGCCCTTGACAAGCCGGCAGGTGTGGCGGTGCACGGCGGTTCGGGCGTCAGTTTTGGCGTGATCGAGCAGTTGCGTTTCAGCAGACCCGATGCCAGATTCCTGGAACTGGTGCACCGGCTGGACCGGGATACCAGTGGCATTTTGCTGGTCGCCAAGAAGAGGAGCGCTTTGAAACACCTGCAAGACCAGTTTCGGGAGCGAGAAACTGGCAAGACTTACATGGCTTTGGTTGCCGGACGCTGGCCTGCCAGCAAGAAGGTCCTCGATAAACCGTTGCACAAGTATCTGCTGCCAGACGGTGAGCGTCGCGTCAAAGTTGTTACGCGCGATGATCCGGATGGCATGCCTTCGGTCACCCTGGTCAAAGTGGTAAAGCGCTTGGTGGGGATCGTGGGAGTAACCGAAGAATCCCGCGCGGAGTTCAGCTTGCTCGAAGTGACACTCAAGACCGGACGCACCCATCAGATCCGCGTGCATCTGGCCAGTGAAGGGTACCCCATCCTGGGAGACGATAAATACGGGGACTTTGAATTGAACAAGACGCTGTCCCACAGCGAGCGCGTGCCTGCACTCAAGCGGATGTTTCTGCATGCATGGCGTCTGCAGTTCAATCATCCCGCCAGCAATGAGCGCATTGAGTTGCTGGCGCCATTGCCATCAGAACTGGAAGCTTTTGTGTCTCATGGTTCACACTGATATGGCTATCGCCCGACGCTTCGATCTGATTGCTTTTGATTGGGACGGAACACTGTTTGATTCGACAGCCCTGATTGCGCGCTGCATCCAGAATGCAGTTCGGGATGTCGGGGGTGCCGTGCCCAGCGATCGTGATGCGGCGTACGTCATCGGCCTGGGGTTGAAGCAGGCATTGGCGCATGCGGCACCTGACGTGCCTGTTGACCGTTACCCGGAACTTGGGGCACGCTACAGGCACCACTACATTGCCCAGAAGGATGACATCAGCCTTTTTGAGGGGGTGCTGGACATGTTGATGGCACTGAAGTCACGCCAGCACTGGCTGACCGTGGCCACGGGAAAAACCCGTCAGGGTCTGGATGATGCTCTGCAGACTTCACAGCTCAAGGACGTGTTCGACGGCTCGCGAACGGTGGACGAGACGGCGGGCAAACCCCATCCGCGCATGTTGCAGGAACTGATGGCCGAGTTCGGCGTGGAACCGACACGCACACTGATGATCGGCGATACCACGCATGACTTACAGATGGCCCTGAATGCGGGGTGTGCCAGCGTGGCCGTGAGCTATGGTGCTCATGAACCGGACGCGTTTCATAGTCTGCAGCCCCTGTTTGTCGCGCATTCAGTGCGCGAACTGCATGACTGGCTCGTTGCCAACGCCTGATATGGTTAACGAGAGTACGGTGACAAGGCGAATTGCCCTGTGCAACTCGACTGAACTGGTCAACAGTGAACTGGCAGTGCCGTTTGATGTCATCTACCACCGGCGCCCGTGCGCGGCGTTTGCCATTCGATACCAGGACCAGGTCTACGCCTACCTCAATCGCTGCGCCCACATACCGATGGAAATGGACTACCAGCCCAATCGCTTTTTTGACAGCACCGGCCAGTTGCTGATGTGTGCCACCCATGGGGCCACTTACCATCCGAAAACAGGCGCTTGTCGCGGCGGACCCTGTCGCGGCGGGCTGATCAAGATTGACACTTCCGAGTTTGATGGCATGGTCTACTGGCATACTGCACCCAACTTGAGTCCTCCCGTATCCTGATATGACAACCCCCAACATTCCAGATCCACCCGGCGCCGCAGGGGATCCTGACCTGTCGATGCCACAACACCCGATGACTGGCACGGTTGAACCGCCATCGTCCCTGAACAGGCAAGAGTCGGCGGCCGGGCTGAGCTGGGAGCGAGAGACACTGGAGAAGCTGGCTTTTGCTGCGCTGACGGAGCAGCGCTTGGCACGCCGATGGCGCAATTTTGTGCGGCTTGCATGGCTTGCATTTTTCATCATCCTGGTATGGACGGTGATAGCCCGCAGTGGACCGGCCAAGGACAGCACCACACCGCATACAGCCTTGGTAGAAATCAAAGGCGAAATCGCCTCCGGGGCGGAAGCCAGTGCCGAGTTGATCGTGGCCGCATTGCGCGGTGCATTTGAAGACGAAGGTGCGCGGGCCGTGGTGTTGTTGATCAATTCACCGGGGGGTAGTCCGGTTCAGGCAGGCATCATCAATGACGAAATCCGGAGGCTCAAGCTCAAGCATAAGAAGCCGGTCTATACGGTTGTGGAAGAGTCTTGTGCTTCGGCCGCCTACTACATTGCTGTGGCAGCCGATAGCATATATGTGGACAAGGCGAGCATTGTAGGCAGCATAGGAGTCCTGATGGACGGTTTTGGGTTTACAGGCCTGATGAACAAACTCGGAGTCGAGCGTCGGTTGATGACGGCAGGAGAGAACAAGGGATTCCTGGATCCCTTCAGCCCACAAACCGAGAGGCAGCGTGCCTTCGCACAGACCATGCTGGATCAGATCCACAGGCAGTTCATTGACGTGGTCAAGGCCGGTCGGGGTCCTCGGTTGAAGGAGACTCCCGAGACCTTCAGCGGGCTGTTCTGGAGTGGACAGCAGGCCATTGAGATGGGGCTTGCCGATCAACTTGGGAATCTTGACTTTGTTGCGCGCGAAGTGGTCAAGGCAGAGGAAATTGTTGATTACACGCGACGCGAGAATGTGGCGGAGCGACTGGTCAAGCGTTTCGGGGCTGCCATTGGTGAGGGCGCTGTGCGGTCCCTTCAGTCGATTCCTTCGCTGCGCTGAAAGGCGCGGGTGCTATCGCCCCACGGCGAACACGGCCGGGGTTGAATTGTTCAGAGGTGAAGGTTTCCTGCGCCAGTTCTTGACGCTGTCGGCACGACACATGGCACTCTGCATCGTTAACCCACTGCAGATCGAGAGCCGTGTATTGTGTTGGAGTGTCTGCAGCAGGGTTTGCAGCATGGCCCCGTTGCGATACGGTGTTTCGATGAAGAGTTGCGTTTGCCCGGTCTTGAGCGCCAGCGATTCGAGTTCGCGAATGCGCTGGCCCCGATCTGCCGGATCCTGCGGAAGGTAGCCTGAAAAGGCGAAATTCTGTCCGTTGAGACCACTGGCGGCCAGTGCCAGCACAATGGACGTGGGCCCCGTCAAGGGAACGACCTCGATTCCCAGATCGTGCGCAGCCCGTACCACCGAGGAACCTGGGTCCGCTATGGCCGGCATTCCTGCCTCACTGACCAAGCCAAGGTCGTTTCCTGACAAAGCAGGCGCAAGCAGATAACGGGCGTCAAAATTGCCACCGTGGTCTCCTTTCTTGTGCACTTCCCGGGGCAGTTCATCAATGTGCAGTGACTGCACACTGGAGCTCAGTGGGATGATCGTGTCCACGCGTTTCAAATAGGCGCGCGTCGACTTGGCGTTCTCACAGATCCAATATTGCAGCCTAGATGCGACCCTGAGCGTTCCGTGGGGCATCGTGTTCTGTAGCTCTGTCTCGCCATCGCAGCCAAAGTCCAGGGGCGCGGGAACCAGGTAAAGTTTCCCGTTCCGATCCGGGCCGACCTCGGTCGCCACTGCACTGGAAGCTGTGTTCATAACACCTTGACGCCAGCTGCGCTAATCATCCGGCAGGTGCGGATCAGCGGAAGGCCGACCAGAGCGGTGGGGTCGTCGCTCTCGATGGATTCCAGCAAGGCAATTCCCAGCCCCTCGCTCTTGGCGCTACCCGCGCAGTCATAAGGTGTTTCGGCGCGTAGATAGGCTTCAATTTCGTCATCCTCCAAGTCACGGAACTTCACCTTGACCTGTGCCAGATCCGACTGGGAAAAGCCGCTGTCAAGGCATACGACTGCCAGTGCTGTTTGAAATATCACGGTCCTGCCACGCATTTGCCGCAACTGGATTGTGGCGCGCGCGTGGTTTCCGGGTTTTCCAAGTGGCTTTCCATCCAGGTCCGCAACTTGATCCGAGCCTATGACGACGCAAGCTGGAAACTGCACTGCCACGGCGCATGCTTTGCTCATCGCAAGTCGGCAGGCGGTCTGCTGCGGTGTTTCGTCCGCATTGGGCGTCTCGTCCACATGGGGCGCGGCAACCTGAAACTCGACGCGTAACCGGGCAAGCATTTCACGGCGGTAGGGGGAACTGGACCCCAAAATCAGCTTTCTGGGAGAATTTTCAGACATGCCGTGATTCTCTTACACTGCAGGCATGAAAAATGACTTCACCACCAAGCATCTGGATGTCAAGGCATTTGCCCGGTCCGCTGGTGACGTAACGGCCGAAGATACAGTCGGAAAGTACGAGCGATTGATGGAAGAGACCCAGGGTTTGGGTGCGCAGAAGCCGTTGAAATGGTCGGCGCGCGGTGAATTCCGGACCGATTTGGCCGGTGCCGAGCAGATTTGGCTGCATTTGACGGTCGATGCGGTCCTGCCATTGACCTGCCAGCGATGTCTAGCACCCACCGACGTCGCCGTTCGCTTGAATCAGTCCTATCGGTTCGTGGAGAGCGAGGCTGTGGCGCAGGCGCAGGACGCCGAGGCCGAAGAGGACGTCCTGGCGCTCAGCCCGGCTTTCAGTCTGACAGACTTGATTGAAGATGAGGTCTTGATGGCACTGCCCCCGATACCCATGCATGATCTGTGCCCGGTTGCGGTCAAGTTGGAACTGGTGGATCCCGGATTTGAACAAGCCAGCAACGCAAAACGGCAGCCATTTGCGGTATTGGCACAGCTGAAATCGGGCAGGCCAGACTGAGTTGGTGACTTGTCCTATAATGGTCGGCTTGCTGCGTGCGTGAGGCGCGGCATTTTTCACAAATCCAGCGTGTTGCGACTAGCGGAACACGCCCTAACAGGAGCGGATCATGGCCGTCCAACAGAATAAAAAATCACCTTCAAAGCGTGGTATGCACCGTTCGCACAATGCACTGGTGGTCCCCGGTATCGCAGTCGAGGCGACCACGGGTGAAACGCACCTTCGCCACCATATCAGCCCCACCGGGTTCTATAGAGGGCGCAAGGTCGTCAAGACCAAGTCCGAAGCCTGATCTTTCATCAAGCGAAGGCCCGAGGCTACTGTGTCTGTAGCGTCGGGCTTTGTTTTTTGTACCGCCTGTTAAGCGAGTCAGCCTTGTTCGATCGAGCCGTAGTCCCATGGTCACGATAGCGGTCGACTGCATGGGAGGTGATCACGGCCTGGTCGTGACGCTTCCAGCTTGCCGCAACTTTCTCGACAAGCATCCGGATGCACGCCTGATTCTGGTGGCGCTGCCAGGAAGTGCGAGCGCCTTTTCCCACCCGCGTGCGTTGATCGTGGCTGCCACCGAGGTGGTTGATATGGATGATTCGCTGGAGGTCGCGTTGCGGCGCAAAAAGGACTCGTCCATGCGGGTTGCGATCCAGAGCGTCAAGAACGGCCAGGCGCACGCAGCGGTCTCCGCCGGGAACACCGCCGCTCTGATGGCCATCTCGCGTTATGTCCTGAAGACTTTGGACGGTATTGATCGCCCGGCGATTGCTGGGCAAATTCCGAATGCCAAGGGACAGGCGACCACAGTCCTCGACATGGGTGCCAATGTCGATTGTTCAGCTGAGCATCTGTTGCAGTTTGCGATCATGGGCTCGGCTCTGGTTTCTGTACTCAATGGCGTCGACAACCCCACGGTCGGTTTGCTCAATATTGGTGAGGAATCAATCAAGGGCAACGAGGTCATCAAGAAAGCAGGTGAGTTATTGCGTGCGGCCGCCAGGGCGGGCGATTTCAACTTCTATGGCAACGTCGAGGGGAATGATATTTTCAAGGGAACCTCCGACATTGTTGTATGTGACGGATTCGTCGGAAATGTTGCCCTGAAGGCCAGTGAGGGTTTGGCCACCATGATTGTTGATTTCCTGAAAATTGAATTTTCACGCAATGTTTTCACCAAGTTCGCCGCTATTGCTGCTTACCCGGTAATTTCGGCATTAAAAAAGCGGATGGACCACAGGCGCTACAACGGTGGCGCCCTCCTGGGGCTGCGTGGTCTGGTTTTCAAGAGTCATGGCTCAGCCGACGAATTGGCCTTCGAATACGCGCTGGCACGGGCGTACGACGCCGCCAGGCACGAATTGCTGGAACGCGTTCAGGCACGCATCGCGCATGTGGCGCCGCTTATGGACAGTGCAGTGGCACCCATCTCATCTGCTGCCGTCTCATCTGCCTGACCTATGAAGACCTATTCACGCATCACCGGTACTGGAAGCTACCTGCCGCCGCGTCGATTGACGAACTCCGATTTGGTGGCTGACCTCGCCACTCGCGGCGTGGAAAGTTCTGACCAGTGGATCGTGGAGCGCACTGGAATCCAGGCTCGGCATTTTGCCGAACCCGACGTCTGCAGCAGTGATCTGGGGTTGGAGGCGGCACGCATGGCCTTGCAGTCAGCCAAGTTGGGTCCTGAGGACATTGACCTGATTGTTGTTGCGACCTCGACTCCGGACATGGTTTTTCCGTCTACAGCCTGTATTCTGCAGAACAAGCTGGGTGCCAACGGTTGTGCCGCTTTCGATGTGCAGGCAGTTTGCAGTGGTTTCATCTACGCGCTGATCGTTGCCGACGCCATGATCAGGACAGGTTCTGCCAAGAGGGCACTGGTCGTCGGCGCCGAGGTTTTCTCACGCCTTCTCAATTTCAACGACCGCACGAGTTGTGTGCTTTTTGGTGACGGAGCGGGCGCAGTCGTACTTGAGGCATCGGACAGACCAGGAATTTTGGCCAGTGATTTGCATGCAGACGGCAAGCATGCCGGCATCCTGTGCGTTCCCGGTCATCTTTCTGGTGGTGAGGCCATGGGTCAGGCTCTGCTTCAGATGGACGGGAAGGCAGTGTTCAAGCTGGCGGTGAATGTGCTCGACGAGGCTGCCAGGGCGACACTGCTCAAGTCCGGCAACACGGCTGCCGATATCGATTGGCTGATTCCCCATCAGGCCAATATTCGGATCATGCAGAGCACCGCCAAGAAGTTGGGCGTGCCGATGGAGAAAGTGGTTGTGACGGTGGGACAGCACGGAAACACGTCCGCGGCATCAATTCCGTTGGCGCTGGATACGGCAGTCCGTGCGGGGAAGATCTTGCCTGGGCAGTTGTTGCTTCTTGAGGGGGTCGGTGGCGGCTTCACTTGGGGTGCTGTGCTGCTTCGAATGTAGTTCTGGAGAGCAGAAAAAGTATGAATCCGTTTGCCTTTGTTTTTCCCGGCCAGGGGTCGCAGTCCGTAGGTATGCTGGATGCGTGGGGTGATCATCCTGTAGTGCGCGAAGCGCTGCAGGAGGGATCCGACGCGCTCCATGAGGACCTGGCAGAACTCATTCACAGTGGACCCAAGGAAGCGTTGGCTCTGACGACGAACACACAACCCGTGATGCTTGTGGCTGCGATGGCAGTCTACCGGGTATGGATGTCTGAGACCGGCGTGGCACCGGCGGCTGTGGCCGGGCACTCGCTCGGGGAATACTCGGCTCTGGTGGCAACTGGCGTACTGACACTGGCTCAGGCCACGCCGCTGGTTCGTTTGCGTGCTCAGGCGATGCAGGAGGCCGTGCCCGTTGGCGTCGGTGCTATGGCTGCCATCCTGGGCATGGATGCGGTCAAAGTGATTGAAGTCTGTGCGGACGTGACACTCGAATTTGGAGACGGTTCTTCAGAAATCGTTGAGGCGGTCAACTTCAATGATCCGTTACAGACAGTGATTGCCGGCAGCAAACTGGCGGTTGAAACGGCCTGCCAGAAATTGAAGGCGGCCGGCGCCAAGCGGGCGTGGCCCTTGCCGGTTTCGGCGCCGTTTCATTCGAGTTTGATGAAGCCGGCTGCCGAAAGACTGCGGGCCAGAATCCTGGAGATGGAGTTCTTGTCCCCGCAGATCCCGCTGATCAACAATATCGATGTCGCGGTCGAGGTCTCGGCGGATCGGATTCGCGATGCCCTGTATCGCCAGGCGTTTGGTCCGGTGCGTTGGGTCGAGTGTGTGCAGGCGCTCAAGGCGCGCGGCATAAGCTGTCTGGTGGAATGCGGGCCTGGCAAGGTGCTCGCAGGATTGGTCAAGCGTATAAACCCGGATTTGAGCGGAATGGCGCTGTTTGATCCGGTGTCACTCGCGGCTGTGAAAAGTGAATTGTTGGGTGCTGATCATGAGTGATGTCAATTTTCAGGGACAGGTGGCTTTGGTCACGGGTGCATCACGCGGCATTGGCGCTGCCATAGCACTGGAGTTGGCCAGGCGCGGGCTTAAGGTGGTAGGAACCGCCACCACTGATGCCGGTGCCGAAAAAGTCGCACAGGATCTTCGCGAATTTGCCGGGTGCAGCGGCAGGACACTGGATGTCAACGACGCGCAGGCTGTGGAGGATCTGGTCACCGCCGTCGTCAAGGAACACGGTGGGCTGCATGTGCTGGTCAACAACGCCGGTATCACACGGGACAATCTGGCTCTGCGGATGAAGGACGAAGATTGGGACTGCGTGCTCGATACCAATCTGAAGGGTGTCTTTCGCGCGAGTCGAGCTGTGATGCGAACCATGATGAAGCAGCGCTACGGCCGCATCATCAACATTACCTCGGTAGTTGGGGCCATGGGCAACCCCGGGCAGGCGAACTACGCGGCCGCCAAGGCCGGCGTGGCAGGCATGACCCGTGCGCTGGCGCGTGAACTCGGATCGCGCAACATCACCGTCAATTGCGTGGCCCCCGGCTTTATCGATACCGACATGACTGCGGGTTTGCAGGAAGACCAGCAGAAAGCGATGCTGAGTCAGATCCCCTTAGGACGTCTTGGCATGCCCTCCGATGTGGCCCACGCGGTTGTCTATCTGGCTTCGCCGCAGGCAGAGTACGTCACAGGGCAGGAGTTACATGTTAATGGTGGCATGTTGATGTAGTCTGATTTCATTGTTTGACGGTCGAATTAGGGAATCCTCCCTAAGCCCGGCTAAAATCCCGAATCCATTTACAACCCTCTGAGGGAACCCATGAGCGATATCGAAGCACGCGTCAAGAAAATTATTGCCGAACAACTCGGTGTTGAAGAGTCACAAGTGACCAGCGAGAAGGCCTTTGTGGCTGATCTGGGTGCCGACTCCCTCGATACCGTTGAACTGGTCATGGCGCTCGAAGATGAGTTCGGAATTGAAATTCCGGACGAAGACGCCGAGAAGATCACAACCGTGCAGAATGCAATCGACTACGCCAATACCCACAAAAAAGCGTAGGTCGCAGTAAGCATGTCGCGTCGTCGCGTTGTTGTCACCGGATTGGGATGTGTCAGTCCCGTCGGTAACACGGTGGAACAGGCTTGGGCTAACGTCATCGCTGGCAAGTCCGGAATCGACCTGATTACGAAGTTTGACGCATCGACCTTCGCTTGCAGGATCGCAGGTGAAGTCAAAGACTTTCAGGTGGATTCCTATATCGGCGCCAAAGAGGCGCGGACGATGGACACCTTTATTCATTTTGGTGTTGCGGCGGCCACTCAGGCAATTGCTGATGCCAATCTGCCCACTCAGGATGCCCTGAGTGACGAGTTTTCAACCCGCATTGGTTGCTTGATTGGCTCGGGTATCGGCGGATTGCCGATGATAGAAAACATGCACGCCGAGTTCTTGCAGCGGGGCGCACGTCGCATTTCGCCATTCTTTGTGCCCGCCACCATTGTGAACATGATTGCCGGGCAAGTGGCGATCCGGTTCGGGTTCAAGGGACCCAATATTGCCATTGTCTCTGCATGTACGACGGGGCTGCACTGCATCGGCGAAGCCGGTCGCATGATTGAGTACGGAGATGCTGACGTGATGGTGGCCGGTGGGTCGGAGGCCACGGTATCGCCCCTGGGTATCGGGGGCTTTGCCGCGATGCGGGCCTTAAGCACGCGCAACGACGACCCGCAAACGGCGTCACGGCCCTGGGATCGAGACCGCGATGGCTTTGTGCTGGGAGAAGGCGCCGGCGTGATGGTGCTCGAAGAGTACGAGCATGCAAAGGCGCGTGGTGCCACGATTTATGCCGAACTGGCCGGCTTCGGCATGAGCGCGGATGCAGGTCACATGACGGCCCCGAATCTCGATGGTCCGCGACGTGCCATGCTCGGCGCAATGCGCAATGCTGGTGTGAATGCTGACCAGGTCAATTATCTGAATGCGCATGGAACTTCCACACCGCTCGGTGACTTGAACGAATCCAATGCCATCAAGGCTGCTCTTGGGGAACACGCGAGGAAGATCGTGGTCAATTCCACCAAGTCGATGACCGGTCACCTGTTGGGTGGCGCCGGGGGCATTGAGTCTGTGTTCACGGTACTGGCGCTGCACCATCAGAAGAGCCCGCCGACGATCAACATATTCAATCAGGATCCTGATTGTGATCTTGACTATTGCGCCAACACGGCGCGCGACATGAAGATCGATGTGGCCCTGAAGAACAACTTCGGATTTGGCGGTACCAACGGATCGCTCGTTTTCAAACGGGCACCCTGAGGTCCTTATCAGCGCTGATTCGGTTTCCACAATTCGTCGGAGTCGAGCATGCACAGTGCGCCGGCAGTCACTTACCCGGTGGGACGGTCGGTTTTTCATGCCGGCCTGCTCGGGCTGACAGGATTGATTGGCGCCCTTGCGGCCGCCTTATGGTGGGTCCAGACCGATGCGCCGTCCTGGAGGCACTGGTTGTTTATGGCAAGCTGGTCGATTACAGGATGGATCGCGCTGACTGTCTGGCGACGCACTCCGAGCGGCAATCTGCACTGGGACGGACACGAATGGAGTCTGAACCAGGTGGTTCGCGGTCCAGTCACTGTCCATCTCGATTTGCAGTGCTGTCTGTTGACGTGTATGCAGACCGACGGCGGCGGTCGGTATTGGCTCTGGCTCGAACGCAGGCGGGATGTCGGTAACTGGCATGCGCTGCGCAGGGCCTTGTTTTCCGGTAACTCTCCAGGCCGTGGTTCAGATACTGGCGTGTCCGCTTAACCGCGACCGAAAAAGGGCGCGACGGAAGCGAAATTCCGGATAAGACAAGCCACTTGCAAGGGCTTGAGCACAGTAAGAGAATCCCCATCTGCTTATTTTGTCAATTTGTCTTCAGAGAAAGGTCGATGATGGTTCAAATCGGTTTGAAAAGACTGCAGTCTTGGTGCTTTGCGGTGGCACTGAGCGTTGCTGCTATGGTCATGATCGGGGTGTCTAGCCCTGCGCTGGCTCAGCCGCGAGCTTTGCCCGACTTCACGGATCTGGTCGAGCAGGTTGGACCCTCGGTGGTCAATATCCGGACAATGGAAAAGGTCAGCGCCAGAGGTATGCCCGACGGCGGTGGGCAGGACGAGATGTTTGAGTTCTTTCGGCGCTTCGGTCTGCCTATTCCAAACGTGCCGCGTCAACTCCCGTCGCCGCATCCACGGCGGCAGCAGCCGCCGGACGAGGAACAGCCACATGGTGTTGGATCGGGCTTTGTACTCTCGGCTGACGGATTGATCATGACCAATGCGCACGTCATTGAAGGTGCTGACGAGGTCATAGTGACATTGACCGACAAGCGCGAATTCAAGGCAAAGATCATGGGTTCTGACAAGCGAAGTGATATCGCTCTGGTCAAGATAGAGGCCAGCGGTCTACCTGCCGTAAAGGTCGGCGACGTCAATCGGCTCAAGGTTGGCGAGTGGGTTATGGCCATTGGGTCCCCTTTTGGGCTGGACAACACGGTGACTGCCGGCATTGTCAGTGCCAAGCAACGTGACACGGGGGACTATCTGCCGTTTATCCAGACAGACGTCGCCATCAACCCTGGAAATTCGGGCGGACCCCTGATCAACATGCGCGGCGAAGTCGTGGGCGTCAATAGCCAGATCTATTCCAGATCTGGTGGTTCCATGGGAATCTCGTTTGCGATTCCGATGGACGAGGCTGTTCGTGTCAGTGAGCAGTTGCGCGCGACTGGTCGTGTTTCGCGTGGCCGCATCGGTGTCCAAATCGATCAGGTGACGAAGGAGGTTGCTGAGTCGATAGGACTTGGAAAACCGCATGGCGCATTGGTGCGGTCGGTCGAGAGTGGCTCCCCGGCCGAGAAGGCGGGCGTTGAAGCGGGTGACATCATTACCAGGTTTGACGGGAAACTCGTGGATAAATCGAGTGACCTGCCGCGCATGGTGGGCTCAACCAAGCCGGGAAGCCGCAGTTCCCTGACGGTGTTCCGACGTGGCGGATTGAAGGAACTTGTAGTCACTGTTGCAGAGATTGATGCTGACAAGCCTGCCAGAAAGCAGTCAGACAAAGAGGAGAAATCCAGAGGTTCAAGCGCGGCGCAGGCATTGGGCTTGTCGGTCAGTGAGTTGTCAGATGGCCTCAGGAAGGAACTCAAGATCAAGGGTGGTGTAAGAGTTGATGCCGCTACCGACGCCGCTGCGCGTGCTGGTCTTCGCGAGGGAGACGTCATCATTCAAATTGGCAATCAGGAGGTGACCGGTGTCCGGGAATTTGAAGTGGCCGTTTCAAAGCTGGACAAGAACAAGGCGGTCAATGTCCTGTTTCGACGTGGCGAGTGGGCTCAGTACGCGGTGATTCGACCCGGTCGCTGACCCGTTGCCGGCGCAGGCAATCACCTGGAACGGCCATTTGAGCGGTGATTTGCTTGAAAAAAGACAGGTGAAAAAATATTTTTGCCTGTCTTTTTTGGTTTAATTATGTTTGTGTTCGCTAACTTGTCCTGATGATCAGCGCATATTTTGGTTAGAATGAGGCCCACCCATCATGGATTTTGGGCATATTAGAAGCTGTGCGGTTCACCATACGGGATGAATTCGATGGATTCACAGACGGTCCACAGTTCACCCACAAGTTGTCCCTGTGATGACGGATCAAGATTGTTAATAAACTGTGCATAAAATTCCTGTTGCGACACTGCAACGACTTCTGATCGTGCTTTTTCGGGCTGTACCTTTCCCGCTTTTTGCCTACAATGAAGCTCCAACCTTCGCAGTTGCCAATGATTGTTGGTTCAGGGCGCGTCACAAGCGGACGCGCCCTTTTTTCTTTGTCAGCACCGTTTCAATTCAATCACTTAAGTGCTCTCGTTGATGAATCACATCAGAAACTTTTCGATCATTGCCCATATTGATCATGGCAAATCGACGTTGGCTGATCGTTTGATTCAGCGTTGCGGTGGCTTGCAGGAACGCGAGATGCAGGCACAGGTTCTGGACTCGATGGACATTGAAAAAGAGCGTGGGATAACCATCAAGGCGCAGACTGCCGCCTTGAAATATCAGGCGCTTGATGGACAGATCTACAACCTCAATTTGATTGACACGCCAGGGCATGTTGATTTCTCCTATGAGGTGAGTCGCTCCTTGTCTGCTTGCGAAGGCGCATTGCTGGTGGTCGATGCCAGTCAGGGCGTCGAGGCACAGACTGTGGCGAATTGCTACACGGCGCTGGAACTCGGCGTTGAAGTTGTACCTGTCCTGAACAAGATGGATCTGCCTAACGCCGACCCAGACAACGCCAAGATCGAGATTGAAGATGTGATTGGCATCGATGCGACCGACGCCATCGCCTGCTCGGCCAAGACCGGCATGGGAATTGAGGATATTCTGGAAGCCGTTGTTGCCAGAATTCCGGCCCCCAAGGGAAACCCAGATGGGCCCCTGCGCGCCATGATCGTCGACAGCTGGTTTGACAACTACGTGGGTGTCGTGATGCTTGTGCGCGTCGTGGATGGGCGGCTGGCCAAGGGCGAACGAATCAAGCTGATGGCAACCGATACCACCTATAACGCCGACAGCCTTGGCGTCTTCACACCGGCGAACGAATCCCGTGATGCGCTGGAAGCTGGCGAAGTGGGCTACGTGATTGCCGGAATCCGCGAATTGCAGGCAGCTAAGGTAGGCGACACCATCACCCTGATCAAGCCGGGTACCGGTGGTGCTGCCTTCACAGCCACCGAGCCTCTGCCCGGTTTCAAGGAAATCCAGCCACAGGTGTTTGCCGGCCTGTATCCGACAGAAGCCAATCAGTACGAAGGCCTGCGTGACAGCCTGGAAAAGCTCAAACTGAACGACTCGTCCCTGCAATACGTTCCCGAAGTTTCGCAAGCCTTGGGATTTGGTTTTCGGTGCGGTTTCCTGGGCTTGCTGCACATGGAGATCGTGCAGGAACGGCTCGAGCGTGAGTTCGATCAGGACCTGATTACTACAGCACCCAGCGTGGAGTACCAGGTGGTGCAGGTCGATGGCACTGTGAGGATGGTGGAAAACCCTTCGAAGATGCCTGATCAGGGGCGTCTTGATGAAGTTCGGGAACCCATTGTCACGGTGCATCTGTACATGCCACAGGACTACGTTGGCGCGGTCATGACATTGGCCAACCAGAAGCGCGGCGTGCAGATGAACATGGCGTACCACGGGCGCCAGGTGATGCTCACATACGAAATGCCGCTGGCTGAGATTGTGATGGACTTCTTCGACAAACTGAAGTCGGTCTCGCGCGGATATGCATCCATGGACTACGAGTTCAAGGAATATCGCACGGCAGACGTGGTCAAGGTCGATATTTTGCTCAACGGCGAGAAGGTCGATGCCCTTTCGATCATTGTGCACCGCTCTCAGTCGCAGTACCGGGGACGTGCCGTGGTGGCCAAGATGCGTGAGATCATTTCGCGGCAGATGTACGACGTTGCGATACAGGCGGCCATCGGCGCCAACATCATTGCCCGTGAGACAATCAAGGCGCTGCGCAAGAACGTGATCGCCAAGTGCTATGGCGGTGATATATCACGCAAACGCAAACTCCTGGACAAGCAAAAGCAAGGTAAGAAACGCATGAAGCAGATTGGTTCGGTCGAGGTGCCGCAAGAGGCGTTCCTGGCAATACTGCAGGTGGAAGATTGATGCAGGTCCTGACCTCATTCGTTCTGGCTGCGTTTGTTGGCTACATTGGCGCCTGGTACTTCGGCATCGTCGAAGGCAACTTTGCACTCCTTTTATTCCTGGCAACGGTTGTAACCGGCATTTACTGGCTGTTGGAGCGGTTCTATTTTCTGCCGCAGCGTCAGCAGGCGGCAACGCAGCTTGAAGCGCAGACACTGAAGCGCCGGGAGGAGCTTGGCAAGTTGGGGATCAGTCAGGTCGACGACAACGTGGTTGAAGCACGGGACCGAATTCTGGCCCAGCCGTGGTGGCTGGACTGGACGGCAGGTCTCTTTCCCGTGATCATCGCCGTATTCCTTCTGCGGTCATTCTTGGTCGAGCCATTCAAGATCCCGTCAGGCTCCATGATTCCCACACTGCTGGTGGGAGATCTCATTCTGGTCAACAAGTTCCACTACGGCTTGCGCCTGCCCGTGATACACACGAAGCTCACCGAGGGCAATGCGCCACAGCGTGGGGATGTGATGGTTTTTCGCTACCCACCAAAGCCGAGCCTCGATTACATCAAGCGGGTCGTCGGAACGCCAGGAGATGAGGTCGCTTACATCAACAAGCGCCTGACCATCAACGGCAAGGCTGTTGAGACATCTGCCGTCCCGGAGTTCTTTGATGAAGATGCCATGCGCTACTTCAAACAATATGAAGAGTCGCTTGGTCAGCACACTCACCGTCTGCTGAACGACGATGACCGTCCTGCGTTTGTTCCCGGAGCCGACGAATTCGCCTTCAAACAAAACTGTCGCTATAGTATCGAGGGGGTGGTGTGCAAGGTGCCCCCGGGTCACTATTTCATGATGGGGGATAACCGGGACAATTCGCTGGATTCCCGTTATTGGGGATTTGTGCCCGACAAGAACATCGTAGGCAAGGCATTTTTGGTCTGGATGAATTTCAGTAGCCTGAAGCGCATAGGACCATTTGATTGAATTTGGGGACGGTATGACGATTCAGTTCAGATCCAGGCAACGCGGCTTGTCTTTTCTGGGGCTTCTGGTGGTAGGGGGACTGGTGGCGAGCGCCGGTGTGATCGTTGCCGAAGTTGTCCCGACCGCCATCGAATACCAGGGTATTCTGAAAGCCTGCAGCAAGGCGCAGGAAGGGACTTCGGTCGCCGAGGTGCGCATGATTTTTGACAGAGCGGCATCAGTGGACAACATCAAATCCATCAGCGGCAAGGATCTTGAGATCACCAAGGAAGGGGACAAGATCGTCGTCAGTTTCGCTTACCAGCGCGAAATCCACATGGCTGGTCCCGCCTACCTCACCCTCAAGTACAACGGGCGCTCCAAGTAATGCGCTTACGCAGACGAGGTATGGGCGCGTGAATGAAGCCCTGACCGCCTTGCAGGCTCGCTTGCACCATGAGTTTGCGCACAGCAGCCTGTTGATACGCGCGGTGACGCATCGCAGTTTCTCGCTTGACCACAATGAGAGACTGGAGTTTCTGGGGGACTCGGTATTGAATCTGGCGGTGGCGGATCTGCTGTTTCAACGTTTGAGTGCATTGCCCGAAGGAGATCTGTCCAGGGTTCGCGCCAATCTGGTGAAGCAGGACACTTTGCACCGGCTCGCAGTGGAACTGGGCTTGCCGGATGTGATCCGATTGGGCGAAGGTGAGGCCCGTTCAGGAGGCCAGAAAAGGCCGTCCATTTTGGCCGATGCCCTGGAAGCCATCATCGGTGCCGTTTATCTTGATGCCGGCTTTGCGGTCGCGCAGAGCCTGGTTCACCGATTGTTCCAGGCGGTCGAAATCAATCCGGACATGCAGGCCATCGGCAAGGACGCCAAGACCGAATTGCAGGAGTGGTTACAGGCTCGCAAGATGAGTCTGCCACTGTACCGGGTGGTGGGTACGCTGGGAGCGGCCCACAAGCAGACCTTCGACGTCGAGTGCGAGGTGATTGAACTCAATATTTCCGAACGTGGCATAGGCACTTCGCGTCGTGCCGGCGAGCAGGCGGCGGCGAGCGCCATGCTGCAAACTATCAAGGCAAGAACCAGCACATGACCGCGACAACTCCCCCGTCCAGCCCGGCAGATTCCGATGCGCCCGAAGGTCAGGGTGACCTGGAAAGCATGCTCGGCGCTTTGCGTCGCACCGCTGCGCCTGGGACACCCGCAGCGGATCAGCGTTGCGGACTGATTGCCATCGTCGGCAAGCCCAATGTGGGAAAGTCGACTTTGCTCAACGCCCTGGTAGGGCACAAGATCAGCATCACCTCGCGCAAGGCGCAGACAACGCGTCATCGCATTACGGGCATCCATACGCAGGGTCAGACCCAGTTTGTGTTTGTTGACACGCCCGGATTCCAGACACGTCACAACAACGCACTGAACCGCTCGCTCAACAAGACGGTGCTCGGTGCGGTTGGTGATGTTGACCTGATCCTGTTTGTGGTCGAGGCCGGCATGTTCAACCAGGCGGATGCCAAAGTCCTGAATGTGCTGGGCAAGGATATCCCCACACTGCTGGTTGCCAACAAGCTCGATCAGGTTGCGCATCGCAGCGACATCGCGCCCTGGCTTCAGGAAATGCGACAACGCCACGCCTTTGCCGAATTTGTCCCGATGTCGGCCAAGAATGGCAAGGATGTGGAACGCCTGCTTGGCATCTGCGAGCGTTTCCTGCCGGAGCAGGCCTGGTGGTACGCGCAGGACGAGTTGACCGACCGCAGTGAGAAATTCCTGGCCAGCGAGACAGTGCGCGAAAAGCTGTTCCGCCTCACCGGCGATGAACTCCCCTACACGTCGACCGTGGTCATCGACAAGTTCGAGGAAGAAGCCGGACGCGGCAAGCAGAAGCGCCTGCTCAGGATCGCAGCCACCATCGTGGTCGAGCGCGATACGCACAAGGCCATGGTCATAGGCGACAAGGGCGAACGCATCAAGCGCATAGGAACTGAGACACGCGTGGAACTCGAAAAGGCACTGGACGCCAAGGTATTCATCGAACTGTGGGTCAAAGTGCGTTCCGGCTGGGCCGACGATGAAGCGCGGGTGCGCAGCTTTGGCTACCAATAAGCGCATCTCAGATGAGCCGGC
>CAIQVX010000340.1 GCA_903875275.1 uncultured beta proteobacterium
CCCGGCTATCGTCTGGCTGGGGTCACCGTCGTCAACGTAGGCTGCGGCGTGCTGCTCCTGCTGTCCTTCTGGTGGCTGCGCGAATCCGCAGCGCCAGACGCGGCCGGGAACCGACCACTCGACGCATTTTCCTGGGCGGCCATGGCCGCCTTGCTGGTGCAGGTCGGCACCGGTGCGGCGGCCAGCGCATGGGAAATGCACGCGGTGCACTGGCCGGCTCTGGTCCACCTGGCGTCCGGATTGTTCTGCGCCATCCTCATCGGGGGGGTGTTGCTCGATCAGCGCGACAAATCCGGGACGGGCGGGCGCCGCTGGGTCGCCGCTGGCTTGCTGGTGGGCCAGTTGTTGCTGGGCTATCTGTTGATGGGGCAGGACGAGCGTTCCGTCGCGCTGTCTTTTTTTCACGCCATGCTGGCACCGCTGCTCGCGAGCGCGTTTGTATCCCTGCTCAAGCGCCGATCTTAGTTATCCCTAAATTTCCCAAAAACCTGCTTTCAAACAATTTGGAGACTTGTTCAATGGATGTTAATGATTTGAATATTCCGCGCTTTCTGGCGGTGCTACCCCTGTTTAATGATCTGTCGCCAGCGGAGTTAGAGCGTGTAGCGCAAGGCTGTCAGGTACGTCGGCTCGGTCGTGGGGACAGCATATTTCGCTTCGGTCAGCCCTGCGAAGAGTTCCACGTCGTGATTTCAGGTCAGGTCAAACTGTTTGCAAGATCGCCAGCCGGTCAGGAAAAAGTCATTGAGCTGGTGGCGCCCGGTCACAGCTTCGCCGAAGCGCTGATGTTTACCGGCAAGTCCTACATCCTGAATGCCGAGTCGCTGGACACCACACTGCTGCTGACCGTCAGCAAGCAATCTGTGTTCGATGAGATCGAGCGCGATCCGCGCTTTTCCATGCGCATGCTTGCTGGTATCTCCAGGCGCCTGCACGGTCTTGTGCGCGACATCCAGTCTGGCGCCCTGGACAGCGGCATGCAGCGTGTCATCGGCTATCTCTTGAGCGAGCGTGAACCCGAACCCGAACAGAATGCAGCATCTGAGACCTTTACCGTTTCACTCCCGGTGAGCAAGGCGACGCTGGCCTCGCGCCTTTCCTTGACGCCACAATACTTCTCCAAGGTTCTGCACGAACTCGAGTCACAAAAACTGATCGTGATCGATAAACGCGATATCCGTATCATCGATGTGACGCGCTTGGCATGCTACGGGAACCATTTATCTTTGGGCTTGTCGCCGCACTCATGACAGTTGCTGCCAAGCGCCAGATTGCATTGACCCTGACCGGGCCAAAAAAATGAACCGTCTATAACCTTCGTATCCACTCTATGGCCGCTTTCAGGTCCGCATCGGTTATCTTGCCAGGTGGATTGGGTGACATGGGAATCGGCCCATAGACACCGGATCCCAGCGCGGACTTTAGCCATTAGCTTGGCGACTACATCCTGACCTTTGTACTTTGCCGCAACGTCCTTGAGAGCCGGGCCCACCAGTTTCTTGTCTTTGGCGTGGCAGGCCATACAACCTGCTTTGGCCATGACGTCGTCGCCGGTAACGGCTTGCGCACCAAGGCTCAACAGCATCCCGCCTGCTATCAGCAACCTAATCAACTTTTTCATTCGTCTCCTTTACGGCAGAGAGCCCCGTGGATTCATCATTCTTCCGACACTGTTTTGGTCAAATCCAAATAACCTTCACAATCAATTTCTGACAAGCCCACCGGTTGGCGCAACACTGCGGCCCGAAGTTGGAAAAAGTTAGGCAGAGGCGTGCACCGGCTGCGCGACCATCGTCGTGCGCACGCGCTAGGAAAAGGTGGACAAGATCCGCAAGGTGCTGGTTGAGGAACTGATGGCCACTCGCTCAACACTGCCTCAAGCACCCTGAATCAGCCAGAGCAGCCATTGGCGATTGCCCAAAGCCGCCCTTACGTCACCTGTCAGGCCGGCACAAACGAACCGTCTTTAGTGACATCCGTTGGCGACGCATAGAACTGCACCTTGTTGCGCCCCTGCTCCTTGGCTTGGTACATCGCCGCATCAGCCCGCATCAAGATGTCGTCCTGCCTCGCTTCAGTGTGGATGAACAAGGTTACACCAACGCTGGCGGTGCAGCGATGCACCAGTGTGATGGTGCCGGCACCGTCGCGCTCCAGGCCCAGAACGTAGGGTTCAGCCAAAGCGAGGCGTATCTTCTCGGCAATGACGTCGGCCTGTGCCATCGACTCCTCCTGTCCGAGTGCCAGTTCGTCCAGCAGCACCACAAACTCGTCACCACCAAAGCGCGCCACGGTGTCGATCTCGCGCACGCAGGTCTTGAGTCGCTTTGCTACGTCCACCAGCAAGAGATCACCTGCCGAATGACCATGCTTATCGTTAAGCGTCTTGAAATTGTCCAGATCCATAAACATCAGGGCGCCGTAAATTGCACTGCGCTTGCTCGCCAACAAAGTCTGGCTCAGTCGATCATTCAGCAGTCGCCGATTAGGCAGATGGGTCAACGGGTCATAAAACGCCAACTCGCGCACCTGTTCCTCCATGCGTTTGCGCTCGACAATATCCGCTTCAAGTTCGCGCTGCGTGCGCTGCAGTTCCTCTGCCTGCAATTCGAGTTCAACCTGGTGTACCCGCAGTTCATACAAAACCTTCTGCGCCTCTTCATGCGAGAGGTAGCGGTCACCGCGTGAGGCTTCCGTCAGGAAGTTGCGCGCCACCACCTCGGCGCGGCGATGCAGCTTCTGGGTCGTGGTTTCCGGCTTGTCCACAGCACGCGTCATCGGAAGAACCTGGCTGGGCCACTCGACAATGATGGCAGTCTGATCGTCCAGCGCTGGCGCACCACCGGTAAAACCCTTGAGCGTCTGTTGCAAGGCGTCGAGCAAGGCAAACGGTACCAGCGCAGCCTTGCGGCCAGCCTCGAAGGCGGCAATCAATCGCTCCTGCCCGTATTGCTCGCCACTGGCGTTGCAGGCCTCGGTAATGCCATCGGAGTAGACCAGCAGGCTGTCACCCGGGCCAATCGGGATGCAAACCTCGACATAAACCTCGTCGGGCCGAACGCCGATCGGCATGTTCTCGCAAGCGATGGTAAGAACCTGCCCCTGTTTTGCCGAGAGCAACAGACCCGGTGTGTGGCCAGCGTTCACAAAGGTCAGTGTTCCGACTTCCAGGTCAAAGCGGTAGAGAGCCAGTGTGACAAAGGAAGACAGCTCAGTCAGGCGCGGCGCCAACACCTTGTGCAGTTGATTGACGATCTGCTGTGGCGTTGGCAGCACCGTGCCAAAAGACTTGATCACTTGCAGATCGGCCAGTACCTGGTGGTAGGCGGATCGGACACCGGCGCCAATGAGCGCTGCACCCACCCCCTTGCCCATTACATCACCCACCAGCACGTCAAAGCTGTTGGTGTGCAGCCGGCGGATGTCGGAG
The DNA here is from genome assembly GCA_903875275.1 of uncultured beta proteobacterium. Taxonomy (GTDB): domain Bacteria; phylum Pseudomonadota; class Gammaproteobacteria; order Burkholderiales; family Burkholderiaceae_C; genus Rhodoferax. Next base: position 3,431 of record CAIQVX010000340.1, read on the forward strand.
AAGTCGCCGTCCACCACTTGCGAGGGTTCGCTGAAGCTGCTGACGCTGGCGCCCTCGATGCCCTTGGGTATCACGCCCTGCAGCAGTGTGTGCTGGATGGCGTTGCCAAACTCAAGCTCACGCTGACGCGCGGCCTGCAGCAAATCGGTAGCTTCTTTGAGTTCATTGAACTGGGTCTGGATTTCCTTGCGCAGCGCCTCGCGCTCCAGCAGATTGCGAATCCTTTGCTGGGCGGTAGCGACGTTGACCGGTTTGGCAATGTAGTCGGC
>CAIQVX010000341.1 GCA_903875275.1 uncultured beta proteobacterium
CGACGGACGGTTTCACTTTGATTCTCGACCAGCTTTATGAGCACGATGGAATTTCGCTGTTTGCCATTGATGAGGCACACTGCATTTCACATTGGGGGCACAGTTTTCGCCCCAACTACCGCAGGCTGTCAAATCTGGCGAAACAGTACCCAGACGTACCACGCATTGCAGTGACGGCCACTGCTGATGACAAGACTAGGCAAGACATTGTTGAGCAGTTGCAACTTGAGCGTGCGAAGACTTTTGTTTCCACCTTCGACCGTCCCAATCTTGCTCATACCGTGGTTATACGCGGGGATCGGAGTCAACAATTGCTGGAGTTTCTGAGAGAACATGAAGGTCAAGCTGGCATTGTCTATTGCCAACTGCAACAGACGGTCGAAGAGATTGCTCGCTGGCTTGTCTCTGAAAATATCAAGGCGGCTCCCTACCATGCTGGTCTGGCCGATGAAGTGCGTACGAAGAATCAGCAGAGGTTCTTGAACAAACGAGGCATTGTCATGGTTGCGACGGAAGCATTTGGCATGGGAATTGACAAGTCCAATGTGCGCTTTGTTGCGCTGTTGGGGATGCCGAGGTCACTGGAGGACTACTACCAACAAGTTGGCCGCGCAGGACGCGATGGCGAACCCGCCCATGCGTGGATGTGCTTTGATTCAAAGGACGTGATCAGGCATCGAAGGCACATCAACAGCTCTGACGATTCAAGACAGCAGAAGAAGGTTAAGAACGCGAAACTCAACGCAGCCTTGGCATGGGTGGAATCTACAACTTGTCGCCGCGCAGGATTGTTGCGATATTTTGGTGAAGCTGCCGAAGACTGCGGTACCTGTGACAACTGCGTTGAGCCACCCAATCTGGTGAAAAAAAGAGCTAGTCAACGGCAGCCACCTATCGAGAACTTGCGGGACATGATTGACGCTCAAGCCTGTGATGCGAGAAGGGAAGAGTTATGTTCCTGGCGCGTTGAAATGGCGCTCTCAAACCGCGTGCCGGTCTTCAAAATATTGCCGGAAACCGCACTCAACCAGATTATGGATCGAAAGAAATTGACCATGAACGATTTGGAAAATATGCCTGGAATCGGGCAAAAGAAGGCTGGTCTTTATGGTGGTGACATTTTGCGAATTCTGAATCACTGACCAGGAAAGACGTTGAGTTTGAGGTCGTACCCAATATGAGTTTGCAATTTGTAGCCATCATCAACCACCGGGGAAAGCTATGCTTGACAAACTTGCTGAAGACATTGGGTCCGGCGTGATCATTGTGCCCCTGCCTCCGTCTGTCATCTTGGCGTTCGGATGCCGCCCAGGAACTGCCATTCGGATGATCGTTTCTGACGGGAAAATCCGCGTAATGCCTGACCAAGACCCAATCGTGATCGGGACCAGCATGCCGACTGTCTCCAACATAGCAGAGGCTTGCAGGCAGTGGTGGAAGTCACAGTAATCGAGTTCAGGCAATCACGCGAGTTTGGAGCCCAACTCGAATTGCCTATTTTGGAGGGTGATCGTATTCAAACTGAGCCCTCCGAGTGCTGTTCGGAGGGCACTTTGACGCACCGCCGGGGCACCACCAGCATAAATACCGGCGGCCAGCGTGGTGGGTGAATATCAATGTTGCTGATATACATTGGCACGCCGCCGATCAAAAGGAGTTGAAGATGGTTCGATTGTCAAGGTGGGGGAATAGCACAGGGCTTCGTATAAGTGCAGGGTTAATGTCTGCTGCGGGCTTAAAGCCTGGTGATTGGGTGTCACTGCGTCTGCTTGATAGCGGCGATATTCGTGTACGTCCATGCAAGGGTGTGCAGGTCGCCAACCCTGGTGCAGCCAAAGAGGCCGTACCGGCTAAGCCTTTGTTGGAGCAGTGGTAGGAGATCACGGACAGGTGCAATAAACCCATTGCACTACGACAATTAGTTGACCGCTGCAATCGCGGACAAGCTGTCTTCCAACGCCCCAATCGTGATCCTACGCTTTAGTTCTCGAAGGCCTGTTACTCTTTTTGATCCACTTCGGGTGCTATACGTGCGAGGCATATTATTAGGATTTCCTATCGGTCGTCCACTTGCTGCGTAACACAAAGGGCGGTCAAGAAATTGTGCCAATTCTGGATCGTCCAATAAAGTCCTGTGAATGCATTCGATGGCTAGTTGGTAGCCAAGAAGTAATTCCGGTGCATGGGGATCAAATCCGTCTTTGAACTCCTGTGATCTTTTATACGCTGTATCAGCATTTTTTAATTTCTTCAGATAGGGCGTGAGTTTGGCAGGGATGTCAATCTTTATGCAGCCACCCGATTTTTGCGCAAGCGTTGCTTGATAGGTATCCCACTCATCTGTGGTCAATGCCAACTCGATGTGCGCCTGCGAAATGGTCTCATGCTGACGCAGCAACTTGATCGTGACGCGTAGTAATTGTTCCCTTATTTTGAGCTTTTCAGTATTCGATTTTGCACGCCCCATCTGGTATGTCTGTTGTTTATGCTTTGCGGTTAAATTCTCCCGTGGTGGCAATATGTCAAATGAAATGAGGGGTACAAGCACGGTGCCTGATGGTTGCTGCGACACCCAGCGAATAAGGGCAGCACGATTGAAACTCATGATTCAGTTCTCTGCATATTTTTCGGAGAGGGCTGCAATAAGTAGCAATGGCCCCTGCATTTTTGTTCGCGTTGTGCGGAAGAATGCAAGCGATGCATGCATGCAATTCTGCAATTGGTCGCCTTTACCGGTGTGGTCATAGCCAATCCCAGGGCGCACCATCAGCGTCTTTGTCCGCCCGCTCAGCTTGGGCTTTGACGCGAACCTCCTTGTCCGCCTTCACCTTTGCAGCTATGGCAGCCCTGGCGGACGGGTTGCCCTCGTCCTCGTCGTCTTCATCATCATCTTCCGGCGCAAATCTGGCGGGCATGGATGCCACTGGCTTTTTTTCCTGCTCTTGGACTTTGATCGCACCAACATCGCGCGATACGGTCGCCGCGTTTACGCCGATTGCCGAAGCAATATCCTTTTGCTGCATTCCACTTGCAAGCAGGTCCTTCACACGCTTTTGACGCTCAAACATGGCGAGCTGTTTGGCGCTTATTGTGTTGTTCGGGTCCCGGCATTCCCAACCATGGTCCAGTTTGCCGTCAATCACCGTGTACCAGAACTGAAACACGGGTGGGACGGACTCCTGTTCGCTGATCTTTCGACGTGAAACAGTGAATCCGGTTCCATAGTCACGGGGCGCACCACTGTCCATCGACAAATGGATTACGTAATTGCGGCGGTCAGTTGGAAGTTCGTTTTTCAAGGGTACTCACTTTCATTCAGAAAAAAAGGTCAAGGTTGCAATGCCCATCTGGTTCAGTGAGTCCAGGAGCGAATTAATGTGCTTATGTTGAGTCGTGTTTTTCCGTCCTGTCAGCCACATATCTGCGTCAGGGAAAATAATCACCTTGCACTCTGCTGGGATTGAGTTCCTGAAAACACGCTGCTCCCAGAAGTCATTCAAAAACTCAACATCGCATGACCCCTGATCTGGATGGGTCACATGCAAGTTCTTCATGACCCGCGTGCGGTCTTCATCGTCCGTAATGTGGTTTGAAATCAGGCTGAGCTGCTCTTGCACAAGGTGCCAGTCTGAATATCGAAACGAAACCAATGTCACCATGGGCTCCGATTTTCCGAAGGGCTCAAAGGGGAGCCCGCCACTTACAGCGGCCGCGACAAGCAGCGCAAACATGTCTGAGTCAACACCGTGATCGACCCGGACAACCACGTTTCTATTCTTGACGAGCAACCCCGGCAGGATGTATTTGGGCGGGGACATAGGCTGCTTCAGGATTTCCTCTAGCGATGGCGGCCCCCACAGCCGTGCTTTTTCACGGTCGTCTAGATCGTCATCATCCGTTTCCATCGTGGCGGTGTTGGGCTTCACGATCAATTGGTCTGACGGCGCTGGCACCGTGGTGTCCGCCAGTGGCTGCTCTGCTGGCATCTCGGACTCCTTCGCGTTAGCGGCGACGCTGTAGGCGTAAAGGGTGTCGAGATCCCAGCTATCGAGATCGGGTGCACATGGGTCGTCGGAGGCGTTCATTTTGGCGCTCCTTCGCTGGTACCGCCGCAGGGTTTTACGGCACGGCATGCCTTGCGAATTTGCCCACTGGGGGTATCATTGAGCGGGTCTGCGGTGATCTCAGCCAGTGCCTGACGCAGTTGTCCAACGTTCCATGCTGAGATGCGGACGGAGAGCTTAATCGGCTTAGGAATACGCTTAAATTTGACCCAACGCCATACCGTCGCTGAGGAGCATCCCAGGATTACCTGTACAACCGGTTGTCTCACGTGAGCGGCATTCGGCAATTGATCAAAATATTGCAAGGCCGAATGCAGGGCATTGGCCTTAATGCTTTCGTTTTGGTGGGTTTCACTCTTTGTTTGCATCGCAAAACATCCTCATATGAATCAATATGAGTAGTTTGTTTGCGCGATTTTTAATACTTAAAAAGAGCTGAAATTACTAAAACTTCAATCCTGGCAAGAGGTTACATGTGATTTCCATTGCGCGGAAACTACGCTCATTGCGCGATGAATTCATCGCGCAATGAGAAAAGTGAGTTAACCGTGGCCTGCGCTCCTGTCTAGCGCTGCCACTGGCGCAAGTTCCCGCTTTTAAGTTCTTTTGGGGTAGCGCCCTCCAGGGCCTTTTCCACTCGGGTTTAACGTGTTGGTTCGGATTGTTGATGGGTTCACTTCCTTTCCCCGCAATCCTCGACTGGCATTCAGTACCTCTGCAAGCTCGATACAAAGTTCCGTGTGAGTGCGTTCAATTCCTTTTGCTTTATCGAGTAAGAACATGTCCTTCAGTTTGTTTTGCCAATCGTCATCCCGTTCCATCAATTGCCGACTTCGTGCCCTTTTGTCTTCAGGGAATTCCATCCAAAGTGCTGGCAATCCCTGCCTGTTGAACTTTCCAGAAAAATAGATAGAGTTATCTTCTATGAAAGGTTTATCGGACGGCGAAACTGCACCAACGGGCAAATTTTGTGCGGAAGCCCGTTTAGCTGCCTTTGCAGCCGGGCCACCACCGGGGGTAGCACAGTAATCTTTTTCCCGTTTTGCCTCTATTCGGCCCTCAGCAAGCATTAACTGTAGGAATTCCAAGCTGAGAGGTTCCTTTGGACCTGCCCACTCACTCACAGTTGCATTTTTTAACGGTTCAGCTTCTCTTTTGATAACAGCGGACGTGGCTTCGCGCCAATGTGCCTTTCGCTTGTTAATGACCGAAGTGGACATTGAGCAATCAATCAAGCTGACCACCTGAATTGTTTTCTGGCGATCTAGGCAATAGTCACGCCCCGATTCGATAGCGATGCTCCTAGTGTCTGCATCTCCCAGATTTTTGAGAAACTGAAGTACCTCTTTAAGCTCAGGCCCAGAAACCAATTTCAGGCTGTGCACATCGAAGAGACAAATTTCGTATTTTTCAATTTCACATGCAAGGAAAGCGCTGAAGCTGAGCTCTGACTCAACATCTCCACTCCCGTTTTCCGGACTCGTCATCAATCTGACTTGGCCAAAACCATATTCGTGTAACACGTCCGATAGAAATATGAACGGCGGAACGGCGTCTTTCACTTTGGCATTTATCTTGGCTATCGTCTTCATCTGAAATACCCTTTTGGACCCTTCGCTGCACTTATTCAAAACCGGTATCAAGGTATGATTTTCCCCGAAGCGGCATCTCTAAATGCATTATTCAGCACCGTGCGACATTATGTAGTCAAACGCGTAGCTAGAAGAACTAACAATACTTAACATGTTGATTTATAACAATATTTTGTCAAAATGAAGCTTGCCACCTGGAACGTCAACTCGCTTACGGTGCGCCTGCCACAGGTGCTGGACTGGCTGGGCGCCAATGCGGTGGACGTGCTGGTGCTGCAGGAACTGAAGATGACGGACGACAGGTTTCCGTTTGCAGCGCTGCAGCAGATCGGCTACCAGGCGCACTGCTTCGGCCAGAAAACCTATAACGGTGTGGCGCTGCTCTCGCGCCTGCCAGCCACGGCTGTGATTCGCAATATTCCAGGTTTTTCGGACGACATGGCACGCGTCATCAGTGCCGAGGTCGGCGGCGTGCGCGTTATTGGCGGCTATTTCCCGAACGGCCAGGAGCCTGGAAGCGACAAGTTTGAGTACAAGATGAACTGGCTCACCGCCCTGCGACGCTGGATTCGCGAAGAACTGGCGGCGCACCCCAAACTGGTGCTCATGGGAGACTACAACATCACCTTTGACGACGCCGACGTGTGGGACCCGGTCGGACTGAAGGACACGATTCACTGCACCGAAGAAGAGCGCTACCACCTGCGCGCCCTGCTGGCGCTCGGGATGCACGATGCCTACCGCCTGTTCCCGCAGGAGCCAAAGAGTTATTCGTGGTGGGACTACCGCGATTTCGGTTTTCGGCGCAACCGGGGACTGCGCATTGACCACATTCTGGTCAGCGAGGCACTCAAGCCGCTGGTGGGATCCTGCGTGATCGACAAGAAGCCACGCAGCAACGAGCGACCCAGCGATCACGCACCCGTCGTGCTGCAGCTAGTCGAGCCCTAGCTCCGCAATCTTGCGCGTGATGGTGTTGCGGCCGATCCCGAGCTTTTGTGCCGCCTCAATCCGGCGTCCGCGTGTGGCGGCCAGCGCGGCCACGATCAGGCGCGACTCGAAGCGGCGCGTCAAGACCTCCCAGACGTCGGTCCGTCCGCTGGCCAGTAGCGCGGCCGCTTCCTGCTCCAGACCAGACTCCCATCCGCCTGCACTGGCTGAAAATGGCGTACCCACCGTGATCGCCATCGGCGCAGCCAACGCCGGTGCCGGCGCGGCCACCAGGCATTCTGGCAGGGCCAGTTCCGGCGTCTGGCTCTCGTCGGGCGTAACACCAACCTCGGGGGGCAAGTCCTTGGGCTCGATCATTTGTGCCGGTGTCATGACGGTCAGCCAGTGGCAGATGTTCTCGAGCTGGCGCACATTGCCGGGGAATGCAAAGTTGCCGAGCCAGGCCAGCGCGCCATCGGAAATCCGCTTCGGTTCAACGCCAAGTTGAACGGCACTTTGCTGCAGGAAGTGCCGTGTCAGCATCGGCACATCTTCGCGGCGCTCACGCAGCGCCGGCAAGCGCAACCGGATCACATTGAGGCGGTGAAACAGGTCTTCACGGAAGGCGCCGTCCTTCACGCGCTGCTCCAGGTTCTGGTGCGTGGCAGCAATCACGCGCACATTGGTCTTGACCGCACTGTGGCCACCGACCCGATAAAAGTGCCCATCACTCAGTACCCGCAACAACCGCGTCTGCAGGTCGAACGGCATGTCACCGATTTCGTCCAGAAACAGGGTGCCGCCATCGGCCTGCTCAAAGCGGCCGCGGCGCATGGTCTGGGCACCCGTGAAGGCGCCACGTTCGTGCCCGAACAGTTCCGACTCCAGAAGGTCCTTGGGGATGGCCGCCGTGTTGATCGCCACAAAGGGTCCGCTGGCACGGTTGGAATGCTTGTGCAGCGCCCTGGCCACGAGTTCCTTGCCGGAGCCCGACTCGCCTGTGATCATGACCGTGACATTGCTCTGACTCAGGCGGCCAATGGCACGAAACACATCCTGCATGGCAGGCGCCTGTCCCAGCATTTCCGGCGTTTCTGCCATGAACACCTCGCCGACCTCTTCGCGCTGGCTTTCTTCAACGGCGCGCCGGATCAGTTCAACCGCCTTCGGCAAGTCAAAGGGCTTGGGCAGGTACTCGAAGGCGCCGCCTTGAAAGGCCGATACCGCGCTGTCCAGATCCGAGTAAGCGGTCATGATGATCACGGGCAAGGCCGGAAACCTTTCCTTGACCTTGCCAAGCAGATCCAGACCCGAGCCACCGGGCATTCGGATGTCGCTCACCAGCACCTGGGGCGCGTTGTCGTCTGCCGCCACTTCCAGCGCCGCCAGCACATCACGGGTGTTGGTAAAACTGCGTGTGGGCAGGCTCTCGCGCAACAGCGCTTTTTCCAGCACGAAGCGGATGGACTGGTCATCATCTACGATCCAAATTGGTTTCATATGTTCCACTTCTTGAGGGGCAGACCGCAGCTACGCGCGGCGAGCCCGCTCTGTCCCCAACTGACTAAGGCAACGGAATCAGTATCTTGAAATCCGTGTGACCCGGTACACTGTCGCACTCGATCAAACCATGGTGCTGCTGGACAAAAGTCTGTGCCAGCGTCAACCCCAAACCCGAACCTCCCTCCCGACCGGAAACCAGCGGGTAAAAAATACGGTCTTTGATCGAGTCTGGAACACCAGGCCCGTTGTCAATCACATGCAATTCCAGTGCCAACCGGTAACGCTGTTTGCCGAACGTGGTCTGTCGTGCAATTCTGGTCAGAAATGTCAGCTGTGCCGCACCCTGAGCCATCAGTTCGGCCAGCGCCTGGCAGGCATTGTGGGCAATGTTGAGTACGGTCTGTATCAGTTGCTCGCGGTCGCCGCGAAATTCCGGTATCGAGGTGTCGAAATCGCGCACCACGGTCAGGCCTTTGGGAAACTCGGACAGGATCAGCAGGCGCACGCGCTCGATGACTTCGTGGATGTTGACGTCACCCACCACATGCGGACGGCGGTGCGGTGCCAGCAGGCGGTCCACCAGCGACTGCAGCCGATCCGCCTCGTGAATGATGACCTGCGTGTACTCGGTAAGTTCCACCGACTCGATCTCCATCTCCAGCAACTGCGCTGCGCCCCGGATGCCCCCCAGCGGATTCTTGATTTCGTGCGCCAGATTGCGTATCAGTTCCTTGTTGGCCTGGGCCTGCTCGGCCAGTCGCTCTTCGCGATCCTGCCGCGACTGCAACTCGAGCGGCAACAGCTCGACAATGATCTCCTCGGCGCGCTCGGTCTGTGTCACGATCACGTGCACCGGCAGCGGATCACGGTTCAGTCGCTTGAGCCAGGCGTCGTACCGCAAAGCGGCAAACTGATTGTCGCCGACCCCCTGCAAGGCATTGGCCAGGGCAGTTGGTTCAGTGAAGCAGTCCTGAAAGACAGAGCCCACGATCGTGCGCCGCGACAGTCCGCGCGCATCCTCAAGTGCGGCATTGACGAACAGCACTGACCCATTGCTGTGCACCACGGCAACCAGCGTGGCAAGCAGATCAAACGCCTGACACCGAAGAGCCAGGGCCGCGACTGTCGACGCATCCATGGGGCGGGCAGAACGATTTAAACCGGACTATTTTGCGGCAGTGGCGGAAGACACCCGCCCGAGTTCGCGGCGAAGGCCGGCGATGTCGCTCTCGTTGCGGGTCAGACTGGCCTTCAGTGCGGCCACCCGTTCCACGTATTTCTGGGGATTGCGCACTTCTTCAGGGCGTTTTTCGGGCTCGCCGCCGTTGTATTCCCTCTGCAACTCGACCTGACGTTCCTGCGCCTTCTTCAGTTCCGACTCCAGGATCCGAACAGCGTCAGATTCGCGTGTCTTCTGCTCGGTCGCGTCAATCCGCTGACCGGCAGACGCTGCCGGCGTACGCGCTGGAGCCAGCGCCGCAGTGCGTGTTCCCTGCACTACCGTGATGTTGCCACCTTCAAGCAGTTTGCAGCCTTTGGCCTGCGGGTTCGGTACGGTGTTGGTGTATTCATTGCCGCAGCGGTAGATGCGGTCCTGGCAATAAGCGCTGGTTGCCAGCGAAGCGGCGAGCAGCGGGACGATCAAGACATGTTTCATGACCATCAGTATGCGCCCAATGCTGGAAAAACGAAAAAGGACGGCACAGGCCGCCCTTTTCTGCAACTCACTGAAAGAACTTACAGAGAATAGTACATGTCGAACTCGATCGGGTGCGTGGCCATACGCAGGCGTGTCACTTCCGACATCTTGAGTTCGATGTAGGCGTCGAGCATGCTGTCGGTGAACACACCCCCCTTGGTCAGGAAGCCGCGGTCCGCGTCAAGGCAGTCCAGCGCCTGGTCCAGACTGTGGCAGACGGTCGGGATTTTTGCGTTTTCTTCCGGTGGCAAATGATAGAGATCCTTGGTGGCTGCTTCACCCGGATGGATCTTGTTCTCGATACCGTCCAGACCGGCCATCATCAGGGCCGCAAAGCCGAGATAGGGGTTCATCAGCGGATCAGGGAAACGCGCTTCAATGCGGCGCCCCTTGGGGTTGGCTACATAAGGAATGCGGATCGAGGCCGAGCGGTTCTTGGCCGAATAGGCCAGTTTGACCGGCGCCTCGTAACCTGGAACCAGGCGCTTGTAGCTGTTGGTGCCAGGGTTGGTGATGGCGTTCAGGGCACGTGCGTGCTTGATGATGCCACCGACGTAGTACAGGGCAAAGTCGGATAGACCGGCATAGCCGTCGCCGGCAAACAGGTTCTTGCCGTCTTTCCAGATCGACTGGTGCACGTGCATGCCGCTGCCGTTGTCACCAACGATGGGC
>CAIQVX010000342.1 GCA_903875275.1 uncultured beta proteobacterium
CGCCAATATGCGCCAACTTTCCGGCGGAATGAAGCGTCGGGTGTTGGTGGCCCAGGCGTTGGTGCACAAGCCACCCGTGATTGTGCTTGACGAGCCAACCGCCGGGGTTGACGTGGAACTGCGTCAGACCCTTTGGCAATTCATCGCCAAACTGAACAAGGCCGGTCACACGGTGCTGCTGACAACACATTATCTTGAGGAGGCCGAGGCGCTTTGCGGACGCATTGCCATGCTCAAGACCGGCCGTGTTGTGGCACTCGACGACACCAGTGAACTGCTCAAGGCGGCTTCGAGCAATGTGTTGCGCTTCAAAGTTGACGGTGAACTGCCACGTGCACTGGCTGAGCAGGCGCGCGTTACCGGTCGCATCGTACAGTTTCCGGCGCATGATGCGCTGGAGATAGAGCGCTACCTGGCGGCGGTGCGCGAAACCGGATTGATCGCACGCGACGTCGAGATCCGCAAAGCGGATCTGGAAGATGTGTTTCTCGACGTCATGAAGAGCGCATCGGAACGGCACTTGAGCCAGGTGCAGTTGCCCCGTGGACCGAATGTTCTGGCGGTACGCGATGCAGGTCGGGAGGGTGCTCGATGAACGGTTGGCAGATGTTGTTGTACAAAGAGGTACTGCGCTTCTGGAAGGTGGCATTCCAGACCATTGCCGGTCCGGTGCTGACGGCGATGTTGTATCTGCTGATTTTCGGCCACGCACTGGAAGCACATGTCAAGGTTTATGACAGAGTCAGCTACAGCGCATTCCTGGTGCCAGGTCTGGCCATGATGAGCCTGTTGCAGAATGCGTTTGCCAACAGTTCATCGTCTCTGATCATGAGCAAGGTCATGGGTAATCTGGTCTTTCTGATGCTCACGCCCCTGTCCTACATGAACTGGTTTGTCGCTTACGTTGGTGCGGCGGTGATACGGGGGCTGGTCGTGGGCCTGGGTGTGTTTGCGGTGTCATCTTTCTTCACGGAAACGAGTTTTGTGGCGCCTGTGTGGATCGCCATATTTGCGGTCCTGGGCGCCTCCCTCATGGGAACCCTGGGACTGATCGCGGGTCTGTGGGCCGAGAAATTCGATCAGTTGGCGGCTTTTCAGAATTTCGTCGTCATGCCCATGACCTTCTTGAGCGGCGTCTTCTACTCGATCCATTCACTGCCGCCGTTCTGGCAGAAGGTCAGCCACCTGAACCCCTTCTTCTACATGATTGACGGTTTTCGGTATGGGTTCTTCGGCGTCAGCGATGTGTCGCCGTGGCTCAGCCTGGGTGTGGTGGGATCAGCGCTGGCAGTGGTCAGTGGTGTGGCGGTGAGCCTGCTGCGCAGCGGTTACAAGATTCGCGTCTAGGATTTTTTGTTGAGATCGATGTTATGAATGCAGACCAGATTCGGGAATTGATTGCTGCCGGGCTCCCGTGCCAGCATATAACTTTGCAGGGCGATGGCCGACACTGGTTTACCACCATTGTGTCGGAGGCGTTTGACGGAAAACGCCCCATACAGCGCCACCAGATGGTGTATGCCACCCTCGGTGACAAGATGAAGACAGATGAAGTTCATGCACTGTCGATCAAAGCCTATACGCCTGCCGAATGGGCAGCGATCGCAAAATGATCACACTCGCATTGTCCAAGGGCAGAATCTTTGAGGAAACTCTGCCCTTGCTGCGCGCGGCCGGCATCGAGGTCCTGGAAGACCCAGACAAGTCGCGCAAGTTGATACTGCCGACCAGTCAGAATGATGTCCGTGTGCTGGTGGTGAGAGCCACGGACGTTCCGACTTACGTTCAATACGGTGGCGCTGACCTCGGCATTACTGGTAAGGATACGCTGCTTGAGCATGGCAGTCAGGGCCTTTATCAGCCACTCGATCTTCGGATCGCCAAGTGTCGAATCAGTGTCGCGGTGCGCACTGATTTTGACTATGTGTCCGCAGTCAGGCAAGGATCACGGTTGACAGTGGCGACCAAGTATGTGGCAATTGCGCGTGATTTTTTTGCTGCCAAAGGCGTTCATGTGGACCTGATCAAACTCTACGGCAGCATGGAACTCGCCCCTCTGGTTGGTTTGGCTGATGCGATTGTTGACCTGGTGTCGACCGGCAACACACTCAAGGCCAACCATTTGGTGGAGGTGGAGCACATCATGGACATCAGTTCCCGACTGGTGGTCAATCAGGCCGCGCTCAAACTCAAGCAGGCGCCGATCCGCAGGATCATCGAAGCCTTTGCCTCGGCGGTTGGACAGGAATCGTGATCGCTTCTCCAGTTCGACTGTCAACCACGAGCAGCACCTTTGAGGCTGAGTTCAAGGCACGCCTGCACTGGTCGGCCCAGGCCGATGCGCAGATCGAGCAGCGAGCGGCCGACATCCTGGCTGACGTACAACAACGCGGCGACACCGCTGTACTGGACTACACCGCGCGCTTTGATGGCGTGCATGCAGCGTCAATGGCGGCGTTGGAACTGACGCAGGCCGAATTCAGGGCTGCTTTTGAATCGATTCCTGCCGCCCAGCGCCTAGCGCTACAGGCCGCAGCAGGTCGCGTACGCAGCTACCACGAGGCGCAGAAGAAGGCCTGCGGCGAGAGTTGGAGCTACCGTGATGGCGAAGGCACCCTGCTCGGGCAAAAGGTCACACCCATCGACCGCGTTGGCATTTACGTGCCCGGCGGCAAAGCCACCTATCCGTCGAGTGTGCTGATGAACGCCATTCCCGCACACGTGGCTGGCGTGACAGAGATCATCATGGTGGTTCCCACTCCTGGAGGGGACAAAAACGCGATGGTGTTGGCAGCGGCCTATGTTGCCGGCATCACCCGCGCTTTCACCATCGGTGGTGCGCAGGCGGTGGCGGCGCTGGCTTACGGCACGGCCAGCATACCGAAGGTGGACAAGATCACCGGCCCTGGCAATGCCTATGTGGCGGCAGCGAAGCGCCGTGTCTTCGGCGCAGTTGGCATCGACATGATTGCAGGTCCGAGCGAAATCCTGGTCCTGGCAGACGGCACAACGCCGCCCGATTGGGTCGCGATGGATCTGTTCAGCCAGGCCGAGCACGACGAATTGGCGCAGAGTATTCTGCTCTGCCCGGACGGCGATTACATCGACCAGGTGCAGTTATCAATCAACCGCCTGCTGCCAGCCATGCCACGGCGCGCCATCATTGCCAGTTCGCTGAACGATCGAGGCGCCTTGATCCACACGCGCAGCATGGAGGAGGCATGTCAAATCAGCAACCGGGTCGCGCCCGAGCACCTGGAAGTGAGCAGCCGCGCGCCGCAGCGCTGGGAGCCTTTGCTGAAACACGCAGGCGCCATCTTCCTGGGTGCCTATACCAGCGAATCTCTGGGTGACTACTGCGCCGGTCCCAACCATGTGCTGCCGACAAGTGGCACGGCGCGCTTTTCCTCGCCCTTGGGTGTCTATGATTTCCAGAAGCGCTCCAGCCTAATTGAAGTGAGCGAGGCGGGCGCGCAAACTCTGGGCCTGATTGCGGCCGAATTGGCCTATGGTGAGGGACTGCAGGCGCATGCCCGTGCAGCCGAACTGCGGCTGAGTCAGGTGCCACTGATGCGGGAGGTTCAATGAAGGCGGCAAGCCCCCAAGCCCTGTTGCGCATCCGCCAGGACGTTCAGTCCATGCATGCCTACGCGGTCCAGGAGTCCGAGGGCATGATCAAGCTCGATGCAATGGAAAACCCGCATCGTTTGCCAGATGAGTTGCAGGAACAGTTGGGCCAGAGGCTGGGCCAGCTCGCCTTGAACCGCTATCCTGCCGGTCGAATCAACGTGTTGCGCAAGACACTGGCAAGTTATGCCGGCATGCCCGTTGGTTTTGACATCATGCTCGGCAATGGCTCAGATGAACTCATCAGTCTGCTGGCCCTGGCCTGCGATATTCCTGGAGCGAGCATTCTTGCACCGCAGCCGGGATTTGTGATGTATGCGGTGAGTGCACAGTTGCAGGGCCTGATCTTTCATGAAGTTGCCCTGACGAGCGATTTTGAGCTTGACGAGCACGCGATGCTGGAGGCCATTGCCAGGCACAGACCGGCCATCACGTACCTTGCGTATCCCAACAATCCGACTGCCAACCTGTGGGATGACGCTGCGATGGAGAATATCGTGTGTGCAGTTGGTGAGCAGGGCGGGTTGGTCGTCGTGGATGAGGCCTATCAACCGTTTTCCAGCAGAAGCTACATCGATCGGATCGCGCGCCATGGTCATGTTCTGTTGTTGCGAACGCTTTCCAAATTTGGTTTGGCGGGTGTGCGCCTTGGCTATCTGATGGGCCCGAAGGCCTTGATTGCCGAGATTGACAAGGTGCGCCCACCCTACAACATCAGTGTTCTGAACTGCGAGTGTGCGTTGTTTGCGATCGAGCATCAGGAGGTGTTTGCGGCACAAGCGGCGGACCTGTGTGCGCAGCGTGATAACCTGCTGGGAGTCTTGGGCAGGCTGCCTGGCGTGACCGCATTCAGGAGCGAGGCCAACATGATTCTGCTGCGTGTGCCTGACGCGACAAGAACCTTTGCCGGCCTCGTGTCGCGCAAAGTCCTGTTGAAGAACGTTTCTAGAATGCACCCATTGCTGCACAACTGTCTGCGTCTGACAGTTGGCACAAAGGATGAAAATGTGCAAATGCTGGCTGCCTTGAAGGAATCTCTCTAACCATGAATCGCACTGCTGATGTCTCCCGCAAGACCGCCGAGACCCACATCACTGTCAAACTTGATCTTGACGGCAGTGGTCGCGCGGATCTGGATACCGGAATTGGCTTTTTTGACCACATGCTCGATCAGATAGCCCGCCACGCCATGTTTGACATGGATATTCGGGCCGCAGGTGACCTTCACGTGGATGGACACCACACGGTGGAAGATGTCGGCATTGCCTTGGGTCAGGCTGTGTACAAGGCTGTCGGCGACAAGAAGGGCATTCGGCGCTATGGTCATGCCTATGTCCCGCTCGACGAAGCACTGTCCAGGGTCGTGGTCGATTTTTCGGGCCGCCCGGGATTGGTCATGAACGTGCCTTTCAAGAGCGGAATGATCGGCACTTTTGACAGCCAACTGGCGCACGAATTCTTCCAGGGGTTTGTGAATCACGCTTTTGTCACATTGCACATTGACAATCTGCGTGGCGAAAATGCCCACCACCAGGCTGAGACTGTCTTTAAGGCTTTTGCGCGTGCGCTTCGCTCCGCTCTTGAAATCGACGCACGTTCCGCCGGGGCCATTCCGTCGACCAAAGGTATGCTCTAAGCAGCGTTGACAGCGTCGATAAGCTCATGAATGCAGCATTGTTTGGGTTCGGTGAGAAGACCGTGGCCGTCGTCGACTATGGTATGGGGAACCTGCGGTCCGTGTCGCAGGCGGTGCAGGCTGCGGCGGCAGGTACAGCTTACCGCGTAGTGGTCACTGCCGAACCGGATTTGATCAGGGCCAGCGAACGCGTGGTATTGCCGGGACAGGGAGCGATGCCTGATTGCATGGGCGAATTGTCCCGATCGGGCTTGCTCGCCTGCGTGCTGGAGGCAGCAGCCAGCAAGCCCCTGTTTGGTGTCTGTGTTGGTATGCAGATGTTGCTTGATCACAGTGCGGAAGGGAATACTCCAGGCTTGGGACTGATTCACGGCGAGGTCATCAAATTTGATCTGGCCGGTCGGTTGCAGGCTGATGGCAGCCGGTACAAGGTGCCGCAAATGGGCTGGAATCAGGTGTATCGGACCCATCATGGTGTGGCCCCGCATCCGATATGGGACGGCGTGCCGGACGGCAGCTATTTCTACTTCGTGCACAGCTATTACGCTCGACCGTCTGATGCGCGCCACAGCGCAGGCGAGACTGACTACGGTAGTCGCTTCAGTTCAGCCATTGCCCGTGATAATATTTTCGCGACTCAATTTCATCCCGAAAAAAGTGCCGACCAAGGTTTGTCCCTGTACAGGAACTTCCTGCGCTGGAAGCCATGAAATCCCGCTCATTCACGAGCATGACACAGTTTCTTTCCACTCAATTCTGAAGCATCATGCTTTTAATTCCCGCAATTGACCTCAAAGACGGTCACTGCGTTCGCCTCAAGCAGGGCGATATGCAGCAGTCCACCACGTTTGGCGAAGACCCGGTCGTTATGGCCAACAACTGGACAAGCAAGGGCGCACGGCGTCTGCATCTGGTGGATCTGAACGGCGCATTTGCCGGCCACCCGGTGAACGAGAAGGCAATCCGCAGGATACTCAAGGAGGTTGGTAGCGCTGTCGATGTGCAACTCGGTGGCGGGATTCGCGATCTTGATACCATCGAACGCTATCTGGATGCGGGACTGCGCTACGTGATCATCGGCACAGCGGCGATTCGAAACCCCGGATTCCTGCAGGACGCCTGCACCGCGTTTGGCGGGCACATCATCGTGGGGCTGGACGCCCGTGACGGCAAGGTGGCGACCGATGGCTGGAGCAAACTGACGCGTCACGACGTTGTCGACCTGGGCAAAAAGTTTGAGGATTTTGGTGTTGAGTCGATCATCTATACCGACATTGGGCGCGACGGCATGCTCAGTGGCATCAATGTCGAGGCAACGGTCAGACTGGCGCAGGCCCTGGCGATCCCTGTGATTGCCTCCGGGGGACTGTCCAGCATGGCTGATATTGAAGCACTGTGCGCCGTCGAAGAAGAGGGTATTGAGGGGGTTATCTGTGGCCGTGCCATTTATTCCGGTGACCTCGACTTTGCCGCTGCGCAGAGGCGCGCGGACGAGTTGAACGGCTAAAAATATGGCCCCCACGCTTGTGGCTACGCCGCTCTTCGAGAACGCTTCGCGTACTGCGCTGCCCCCCGAGGGGGCTAATTTTTCTTGGGGCGGCCCGGCGAAATATTCGCCACCCATCGAGACTGGTTGGCTCTGGTGCTAGCCAAGCGCATCATTCCCTGTCTGGACGTGACAGGCGGGCGTGTCGTCAAAGGGGTCAATTTTGTTGAACTGCGTGACGCTGGCGACCCGGTGGAAATCGCTGCCCGCTACAACGAGCAGGGCGCCGACGAACTGACCTTTCTCGACATCACCGCCACCAGTGATGACCGTGACCTGATTCTGCATATCATTGAGGCGGTGGCATCACAGGTGTTCATTCCGCTGACGGTGGGAGGTGGTGTCCGCACCGTGGAAGATGTTCGTCGACTGCTCAACGCGGGTGCCGACAAGACCAGTTTCAACTCGGCTGCGCTCGCCAATCCCCGGATCATCAACGAAGCCTCGGCCAAGTACGGGGCCCAGTGCATTGTGGTGGCCATTGATGCCAAGCGACGATCAGGGCTCGATACCCTGCGCCTGGATGATCAAGGATTGGCCGTCGGTGCTGGCTGGGACGTGTACAGCCATGGTGGTCGCAGGAACACAGGCCTTGATGCTGTGCGATGGGCTACTGAAATGGCCAAGCGCGGCGCTGGTGAAATTCTGCTTACCAGTATGGACCGGGATGGGACCAAGGCCGGCTTTGACCTGGCTTTGACACGTGCAGTCAGTGATGCGGTCAGCGTCCCCGTGATTGCCTCCGGCGGCGTGGGTACGCTGGATCATCTGGCCGATGGCATCCAGATTGGCGGGGCTGATGCGGTGCTGGCTGCCAGTATTTTTCACTACGGGGAATTCACGGTCGCACAGGCCAAGGCCAGAATGGCCGAGCGGGGTATACCGGTCAGGATAACGCCATGAACTGGATTGATGCTGTCCGCTGGGATTCTCAGGGCCTGGTTCCGGTCATCGCACAGGAAGCAGATTCTGGCGATGTGCTGATGCTGGCGTGGATGAACCGCGAAGCCTTGGAAAAGACGGTCGAACTCGGTCGTGCAGTCTATTTCAGCCGATCTCGCAACAGGCTCTGGTTCAAGGGTGAGGAGTCGGGGCACGTGCAAACGGTGCATGAAATCCGGCTCGATTGTGATCAGGACGTGATTCTGCTCAAAGTAACCCAGTCTGGCCATGTGCCCGGGATCGCGTGTCACACCGGGCGCCACAGTTGCTTCTTTAGCGTGCTCGACAATGGGGACTGGAAAGTCTCCGAGCCGGTCCTGAAGGATCCGCAAACCATCTATCGCTGAGGGCCTATGTCATCTCCAGTTTCCGTCCCCGATTCGCTTGCCGCCCTGTCACGTGTCATCGAAAGTCGCCTGCCACAGAATGGCGGCGACGCCACGACCAGCTATGTGGCTCGCCTCCTGCACAAGGGACCCGACACATTTCTGAAGAAGATAGGCGAGGAAGCGACCGAAGTGGTCATGGCAGCCAAAGACGCGGATTTCGGTGGCGACAAGCAGAAAATAGTCAGCGAAGTCGCTGACCTCTGGTTTCACTGCATGATTGCGCTCGCCCACTATGGTCTCGGTCCCGCTGACGTGGTGGCAGAACTGGAGCGCCGCGTTGGCACCAGCGGCATCGAGGAAAAGGCCTTGCGCAAGGCGCTCGCGCGCGACGGGGAAAGTTCATGACGCAAGAAAACGCTCTCGCGAGCCATGACCTCGACTGTCTTTTCTGCAAGATCGCTGCCGGCGTCATCCCCTCGCGTCTGGTCTATCAGGATGAGGAACTGTTTGCCTTTCATGACATTCATCCCTGGGCGCCGGTGCATTTCTTGATGATTCCAAAGATTCACATTGCGTCCATGGCGCAACTGGGTCCTGAACACGCAGTGCTGATGGGGCGCATGTTGGTGCTGGCGCCCAAACTTGCATTGGAACAGGGCTGCAATCCCTACCCGCAGGGTGGCTTTCGCCTGTTGTGCAATACCGGAGCCGAAGGCCGCCAGGAAGTGCAACATCTGCACATTCACGTCATGGGTGGACCGCGCCCCTGGCTCAGGGGATGATTTGCCGACTAAAATCGGCGCAATTCCTTAGGAGAAGCTGATGGGACTTTCGACAACACACCTGATAATTTTTCTGGTCATCATCGTGGTGATTTTTGGCACCAAGAAGCTTCGCAATATCGGCGCTGACCTGGGTGGTGCCGTGAAGGGATTCAAGGACGGTATGAAAGATGGCGCCGAAAAGGCAGCCGAAGCGCCGACGGCACCCGTCCAGCAGGTCAGTTCTGCCGCAGCCACTGCCAAGGAAACCATCGACGTTGAAGCAAAGACCAAAGCCTGACAGTGATTGATATTGGGGTCACCAAGCTCGCCATCATCGGCGCCATTGCACTGCTTGTCATAGGTCCTGAAAAGTTGCCCGGTCTGGCGAGGACGGCTGGGGCTTTGCTCGGTCGCGCCCGTCGCTACGTGGCTGACGTGAAAAGCGAGGTCAGTCGGTCCATGGAACTTGATGAACTCAAGAAGATGAAGGATACGGTGGAAAATGCAGCACGTGAGGTTGAGACTTCGATTCAGACCAGCGCTGTCGACTTTGAAAAAAGCTGGGCCGAGACCACAGACCTGGCATCCGGTTCAGCCACCGCAGACGTGAATCCCGCCTTCCCCGAATACAAACACCCGCGCAAGAAGTGGCGAGTCAAGCAGGGTGCGACGCCACGCTGGTACAAGGCGCGTAGCGGTGTGCGCACCAATGCCGTGTCGGGGGCTGCACGCGTTGCCCGGTTTCGACCCACCCGATTGAGCTGATGACAGATTCTGACAACAAGGAAGACGAACTCGCCGGCACTGAGCAGCCTTTTGTTCAGCACCTGATTGAGTTGCGGGATCGGCTGCTTCGGGCAATTTACGGCATCGGCGCCATTTTGGCGGTCCTGCTGTTCTACCCCGGCCCTTCCCGACTGTATGACCTGCTCGCGATGCCCTTGGTCAAGGCCTTGCCGGAAGGCTCGCGCATGATCGCGGTGGGGGTGGTTTCGCCGTTTCTGGTGCCGATCAAGGTTTCTGTCATGGCCGCCATTGCACTGTCTCTGCCATGGATTCTCTATCAGATCTGGGCTTTCGTCGCACCAGGCCTTTACAAACACGAGAGGAAGCTGGTATTGCCTTTGGTTGCGGCGAGTACGCTTCTGTTCTACCTGGGTGCGTCGTTCTGCTACTTTTTTGTATTTGGCCAAGCCTTCCCGGCGATCCAGAAAATGGCGCCGATCTCGGTGGCTGTCAGCCCGGATATCGAAGCCTATCTTGATTTTGTCATCACCATGTTCATTGCTTTTGGTGTGGCCTTTGAAGTGCCTATTGCCGTTGTGATTCTGGCACGCATGGGCGTGGTAACGATCGCTCAGCTGAAGTCATTTCGGACCTACTTTGTGGTTGGCGCCGCAGCTGTTGCGGGCTTGGTGACACCGCCAGATCCTGTATCCATGATTGCGTTGCTGATTCCCATGGTTCTGCTGTACGAACTTGGCATTCAGGCAGCCCGTCTGTTTATCAGGCACACGGCAGCACCTGACGATCCATCGTGAGTCAAGTGCTCCAGCAAGTGCTCGATTGGTCGCGCCCTGTCAAGCGCAACTTCGTCATTGCTGTCGATGTCGTGCTGGCGCTGGTCGCGACGTGGATCGCGTACTCCTTGCGCTACGAGACGTTTCACTGGCCGTCTGATGATCAGAGGTGGGTGTATCTGCTGGGTCCGGCGCTGGCGATTCCAATTTTTGCGCGCTTCGGTCTTTATCGTGCCATCTTTCGGTACACCGGTATGGATGTTCTGTTTGCAACGGGTCAGGCCATTGCACTCTATGCCCTGTTGCGCATTGTGCTGCTGTATTGGCAGAAGTGGCCCGTGTTCCCTTTGACCCTGGGTGTCCTGCAGCCCATTATTTTCTTCATGCTGATTGGCAGCAGTCGTGTTCTGGCGCGTTACTGGCTGGCAGGCATCGGTCTGCGCAAGGGTCTCCACAGCGGTCGCATGCTGATCTTTGGCGCCGGTGCTGCGGGCGTGCAAACCTCCTCGGCGTTGGCCATCACCGGCCAGTTCAAATTGCTGGGATTTGTGGACGAAGATCCGGCCAAGATTGGCCAGACGATCAATGGTGTTCCAGTCTTTGCAGCTTTGAAGGTTCCGGTTCTTGTCAGGGACCTGGGCATCACGGATATCTTGCTGGCCATTCCGAGCGCGACTCGTGATCGGCGCAACAAGATCATACAGAGCCTGCGTGCCTTGCCAGTGCATACCAGAACCCTGCCGGGACTTGCCGATCTGACCAGCGGTCGTGTCACTGTCAGGGACTTTCGCGAGTTGGATGTTGAGGACTTGCTCGGACGTGCTGCAGTCACACCGCAAGCTGACTTGCTGGCCTGCAGCCTGTTCAACCAGACGATTCTGGTCACGGGTGCCGGCGGGAGCATTGGCAGTGAGCTCTGTCGACAAATCCTGCGGGAGCACCCGCGTCGCATGCTGCTGCTGGACCACAATGAGTTTGGTCTTTACACCATGCATCGTGAACTTCTGGCCTGGTGTCAGGCGCAGGGCTCAGACATTGAACTGGTGCCTCTGTTGGCGAGTGTGGTGAATCGCCAGCGTCTGGACTGGATCTGCGCAACCTACCGACCTGACACGGTTTACCACGCGGCCGCCTACAAGCATGTGCCGATGGTCGAATGCAACCCGTCAGAGGGGATTTGCAACAACGTTCTTGGTACTTTGAACATGGCGCAGGCCGCACAGGCCGTGCGGGTCGCCAGTTTTGTTCTCGTGTCCACCGACAAGGCAGTACGACCCACCAATTTGATGGGTGCCAGCAAGCGCATGGCCGAAATGGTGTTGCAGGCCATGGCCAGCCAGGCCGGGCCTCATGACACGCGCTTCAGCATGGTGCGTTTTGGCAATGTGTTGGGTTCGAGCGGCAGCGTGGTGCCCATGTTTCGGGAGCAGTTGGCGCAGGGAGGCCCGCTGACAATCACGCACCCTGAGGTCACGCGCTATTTCATGACCATTCCGGAAGCGGCACAGTTGGTGCTGCAGGCTGCAGCCATGGCGACGGGCGGCGAAGTGTTTGTTCTTGACATGGGTGAACCGGTCAGGATTCTGGATTTGGCACGCCGTCTGGTCGATCTGTCTGGGCTCAGGGTACGCGACGCGTTGCAACCTGATGGCGATATCGAACTCTCCTTCATCGGGCTTCGCCCCGGTGAAAAACTCTACGAGGAATTGTTGATTGGCGACAACCCCACTGCGACGGTCCACCCGCGCATCATGAAGGCTCATGAAGAGTTCATGACGTGGACCGAACTCATGAGCCAGTTGCAACAGTTGCAACGCGCGGCCGTCGCCGAAGACGTGGTCTCGATCCGGCGCATATTGCGCGCCTGTGTCCACGGATTTCATGACGAACCTGGTGCAAATTGACATGCCGGCTTGCGACACTGGAACCACTGGACAACTATTTTGACCAAGAAAGTATTTATCAAGACCTTTGGCTGCCAGATGAACGAGTATGACTCGGGCAAGATGGTCGACGTCCTGCACGCCACCCAGGGATTCGAACGGACTCACACTGTTGAGGATGCAGACCTGATTCTGTTCAATACCTGCTCGGTTCGGGAGAAGGCGCAGGAGAAGGTTTTTTCGGATCTGGGACGCGTGCGCCGCCTGAAAAAAAAGGATGCATTGATCGGCGTTGGCGGCTGTGTGGCGAGTCAGGAAGGCGCGGCCATCATCAAGCGCGCTCCCTACGTGGACCTGGTGTTTGGGCCGCAGACACTGCATCGGTTGCCGCAAATGCTGGCTGCACGGGAACTGGAAAGTCGTTCGCAGGTCGACATCAGCTTTCCTGAGATCGAAAAATTCGATCACCTGCCGCCGGCACGTGTCGAGGGTGCCAGTGCCTTCGTCAGCATCATGGAGGGCTGTTCCAAATACTGCAGCTATTGCGTGGTCCCTTATACCCGGGGTGAGGAGGTGTCTAGGCCGTTCGAGGACGTGCTGGTCGAGGTCGCCGGCCTGGCTGATCAGGGTGTCAAGGAGATCACGCTGCTGGGTCAGAATGTAAACGCCTACCGCGCGGTCATGGGGAAATCGGGCGAAGTGGCCGACTTTGCCACCCTGCTGGAATATGTCGCCGAAATTCCTGGCGTTGAGCGTATCCGGTACGTCACGAGTCACCCCAATGAATTTACACCAGCGTTGATTGCGGCGTACGACAGGATTCCCAAACTGGTCAGCCACCTTCACCTGCCGGTTCAGCATGGCTCAGACCGGATTCTGATGGCGATGAAGCGCGGTTACAGCGCCATGGAATACAAGTCGACCGTGCGCAAATTGCGCGCCATCCGGCCCGATATGGCGCTCAGCAGCGACTTCATTGTGGGCTTTCCCGGAGAGACCGAGGAAGATTTCAACAAGATGATGAAGCTGATCGACGATGTCGTTTTCGACAACTCATTCAGCTTCATATTCAGTCCGCGCCCTGGCACCCCGGCGGCGAACCTGCGCGACGACACAAGGCATGAAGTGAAACTGCAGCGTCTTCAACGCTTGCAGGGGGTGATCAATGACAGCATCCAGCGCATCAGCCAGAGCCGTCTGGGTACGCAGCAAAGAATCCTGGTTGAGGGGCACTCCAAACGGGAGGCGAGCGAACTCATGGGCCGCACCGAGTGCAATCGGGTCGTTAATTTTTGCGGAGACGCAGCATTGATAGGGCAACTGGTCAACGTCCGGATTACCGAAACGCGCACTTTCACGCTGCGTGGGGAAGTTGTCTTGTGATCCGTTGTGGCAGAGCCAACTCGGCCGCTTCGCTCCCGTAGCCCTGGTCGTTCGAGCAAGGATTCAGAAGGGCATCTTGGGCATGCCCTTCATGCCGCCCATGCGCTTCATCATCTTCATCATGCCTGAGCCCTTCATCTTCTTCATCATGTCCTGCATCTGTTCAAATTCCTTGAGCATCCGGTTGACTTCCTGAACCTGTACGCCGGCACCGGTCGCAATGCGACGCTTGCGGGTGGCTTTGATGAGATCAGGCTTGCGGCGTTCCAGTGGGGTCATGCTGTGGATAATTCCCTGCTTGCGCAGAATATCCTTTTCGGCGCGACCCATGTCCATCTGGCCGGCTTTGGCGGCAATGGCTGCTGGCATCTTGTCCATCAGACTGGACAAACCGCCCATCTGCTTCATTTGCTGAATCTGCGCCAGAAAGTCGTTCAGATCAAATCCGGCGCCGCTCTTGACCTTGGCTGCCAGTTTCTGTGCAGCCGCCACATCCACGCCCGCAGTGACCTGTTCGACCAGAGCCAGGATATCGCCCATGCCCAGGATACGGCCGGCATGCCGCTCGGCATCGAACACTTCCAGTCCATCGATCTTTTCGCTCGTGCCGGCAAACTTGATTGGGGCCCCCGTAATCTGTCGTACCGACAGGGCCGCGCCGCCACGAGAGTCACCGTCTAGCTTGGTCAGGACAATACCCGTGAGCGGCAGAGAGTCCTTGAAGGCCTTGGCAGTATTGACGGCGTCCTGGCCCTGCATGGCGTCAACCACGAACAGGGTTTCCACCGGATTGAGCACTGCGTGCAGTTCACGTATCTCGCGCATCAGTGCTTCATCTATTGCCAATCGACCCGCGGTGTCGACCAGAAGGACATCAAAAAAGTGCTTGCGCGCGTAGTCCAACGCCGCCAAAGCGATTTCTACCGGTTTCTGCTCCGGGGTGCTGGGAAACCACTCGGCACCGGCCTGTGCGGTGACTGTCCTCAATTGTTCAATGGCTGCGGGTCGGTAAACGTCACCGGACACCGTCAACACTTTCTTGCGCCGCTTCTCGATAAGGTATTTCGCCAGTTTTGCTGTGGTCGTGGTCTTGCCGGCACCCTGCAGGCCGGCCATGAGTATCACCGCAGGCGGTTGAGTCGCCAGGTTGATATCAGCCACACCGTCACCCATGGTGGCCGCAAGTTCCCGGTTGACGATACCGACCAGAGCCTGACCAGGTGAAAGTGATCCGAGAACATCCTGACCAAGCGCCTTGTCCCTGACACGCGCAATAAAGTCGCGCACCACGGGCAAGGCCACATCGGCCTCAAGCAAAGCCATACGGACTTCGCGCAGCATATCGGAGACATTGCTCTCGGTAATGCGAGCCTGGCCGCGAATTTCCTTGACCAGGCGTGAGAGTTTGTCGCTGAGGGCGGAAGCCATAGAGGGTATTCCTTTGAAAGGAACCTTGGTTGGACGCCAACGTACATTGGCATCATGAAAACGCTAAACTGTAGGCATGATTTTAGCCAGTGCTTCTCCAGCGGTTCTGACTTTGGCGGCTGCCACTGCGGTGGCTTACCTGGTAACCGCCATTGGCACGGTTCGTTTGGGGCCACAGTTGGCGCGAGCGGCGGTTTGGATGGCATGGCTGTTGCACGGTGTGTTGCTGGGACTGAGTCTGTTCGGTCAGGAGCCGCGTTTCGGTTTTGCTCCGGCGCTGTCTGTGACCGCCTGGCTGATTGCGGCTGTTTATGCGGTTGAGAGCCACCTCTATCCACTGTTACAGACACGCTGGACGCTGTCGGTTCTGGGTGCCATTGCTGCCCTGCTCGCCGTCATGTTCCCAGGCAACCCGCTGCATCCCACGGCGTCACCCTGGCTACCCCTGCACTGGGCATTGGGAATTGCATCCTACGGCTTGTTTGGTGCGGCTGTGGTTCACGCCTGGTTCATGACACGGGCCGAGGAGCGCTTCCGTCTGGCCGCAGATCCGCACAGCGGCATGCCGCTGCTGACAATGGAACGACTGACGTTCAGGTTTGTGACGGCTGGCTTTTTGTTGTTGTCAGCCACATTGCTGGTTGCAACCATCTTCGGAGGGCAGCTGTACGGGGCCGGCGCGCGTGTGAAACTCGATCACAAGACGGCGTTTTCAATCCTGTCATGGTTGACTTTTGCGGTGTTGCTGATCGGTCGCGCCCGTTTCGGCTGGCGCGGCAAGCGTGCGGTACGGGTCCTGTACATCGGATCGACCCTGTTGCTGCTGGCTTATGTCGGATCCCGCTTTGTCATGGAGATCGTGCTCGGACGCATGTCATGAGGGTTTTGCTCGTGCTGGCGGTCGTCTTGATCGGCGTTTGGCTTTGGCGCTCCAACCGCGAGACCGCTAACGGACAACGGCATAGGCATCGGCAGTCACCACCGGGCACGAAAGCGCTGGAGACCGTTGCTTGCAATTGGTGTGCGGTGCACGTTGAGACGGGGCATGCGGTGACCGGCCATAACGGGCATTACTGCTGTGACGATCATCGCCAGCGCGCGGAGCCCTGAATGCATCGAAGGCCAGACACAAAATCCTGGTTTGATCCGTTCCTGCTTGAAGGCGGCATTGAAGCGGTAGACAGACCCCTTGAGTTTGAGCGCCTGTGGCGAGGTTTCATGACTGCGCGCATCATGCTGGGATTGGTGCTGCTGCTGTTGCTGGTCGTGATATACGAACTAGGCTCGGCACGGGACATCACACCGGTTATTGCCTGTGCGATCTATTGTGCGGTGGCGTTAAGTGTCAGGCTGACTGCGGGGGCACGTCCTCTGGGCCGGACGTTTGACAGCCAGTGGGTATTCATCATCGGGGTTGATATTCTGGCGGTTTCCGCTCTGCAAATGACGCAGGGCAACAACATCAATTACACGCCCTTGTTTGCGCTGCCGATTTTGATGGTGTCGGTCATGGGGTCGCTGGTACTTTCGATGGCATGCGCGGCGGCGGTGACGCTGATGCTGCTGCTCAACGCAGCCTGGAGGGCAGCGCAGATACCAACTGACGCAGCAGCCCACTTTCTGCAGGCTGCGCTGACAGGGGCAGGTTGCTTTTCAATTGCGTTCCTGGCCAGCCAGATCGCGACCCGCCTGACCAATGTGGAGTTGCGAGCGCAGCGCAATCAGTTGGCGGTGCGCCTGCAAAGGCAGGTCAACGAAACAGTAATTGAATCGCTGACAGACGGCATTCTTGTGCTTGACCGGGGTTGCACAGTGCGGGCCGCGAATCCGGCGGCGCGACACATGCTGGGAGCTCAAAGCGCCCTGGCGGGGGATACCTTCAACCTGGTTGCGCTATCGGGATGGCAAGGCTTGGTGGATCTGGTCGGGCTGAGTTTCTCTGACGGGGGTGAACGACAGGCTGACATAAGCATTCACCATGCCGGCCAGGGACCCTTGCGTTTGCGCGTGCGCAGTCAACTGACGTCGACACCGGGGGAAAACGGACAGAGCCTGTGCGTCATGTTTCTTCAGGACCAGCGCGAGATGGAAGCCAGGATGCGCACAGAGAAACTCGCCAGTATGGGGCGTATGTCGGCAGCGGTCGCACATGAAATCCGAAACCCGCTGGCGGCTATAGTGCAGGCAAACGCCTTGCTGGATGAAGAAATTTCGCATCCACGGCACCGGCAACTGACACGGATGGTTCAACAGAACGCTGCTCGCCTCGAGAAGATTGTCGAGGAGGTTCTTGAACTGTCGCGAGTTCAGCGGCGCGATCAAACGATCTCTACGAGCATGATCGAACTCGACAGCGCCGTCACAAGAATATGTCGGGACTGGCAGGAGCAGACCATCCCCGAGCAGCCCTTGCATTTCGACCTCTCAGTGGCGGGCTCCAAAGTTCGGTTTGAATTCGAGCATCTGCGCCGGATACTGGTCAATCTTTTGGACAATGCCCACCGGTATTCAGGTGTTCAACCGGCTGAAATTGAAATCGCCACCGGCGCTTTGACATCCGGAAGGTCCGTGATGCGTGTCTGGAGTCGCGGTTTGCCGCTGGACCAATCGGTCGAGCGGCATCTGTTTGAGCCGTTTTTTTCTTCAGAGAGTCGGTCCAGTGGACTTGGGCTCTACATCTGTCGCGAACTGTGTGACCAGCAGGGCGCTTCAATTTCGTACTGCAGGTCATCGCGTCTCCATGCCGGTATCGCGGTGGAGGGAAATGAATTTCTGGTCACATTTGAGTCCGCCCGGCAGCCCGGCGATGGCGGCAGGATATCCTTAACAGCATGACCTCCAATACGATGCCCAAAAGTGCACGGATACTGGTCGTGGATGACGAACCCGATTTGCGCACACTCTATGAGTTGACGCTGGTGCGCGACGGTTTCTCGGTATCAACGGCTGCCGATCTGACGCAAGCCTATGCCCATCTGAACGAAGGCCTCTTTGAAGTGGTCATTACCGACATGCGGCTGCCCGATGGACTGGGAGTGGAACTGATTCGATATCTCAGGAAAGAGCGGCGCCGGGAGCGCTGCGTCGTGATCACTGCTTATGGTTCGGCTGAGAATGCGGTCGAGTCGCTGAAGGCAGGAGCGTTCGATTATCTGACCAAGCCAGTCGACCTCAAACAGTTCAGAGGGGTTATTGCGTCGGCGGTCCAGGACACAAAGACGCGTGTCAGCAGCGATGCACGCACTGCGGTGGTGCCAGGCAGCGCGGGGGAAACTGCGCTGGCACGGCTCGTGGGCGACTCCGACGGCATGCGTTTGTTGAAGGAGCGTATCCTCAAAGTCGCCCGAAGCATGGCGCCGATTTTGGTCACAGGCGAGTCTGGCACGGGAAAAGAGGTGGTGGCCAACGCGATTCATGCCAACAGTCATCGCGCGAGCGGACCATGGGTTGCAGTAAATTGCAGTGCGATTCCCGAGAACCTGCTTGAGACTGAGTTTTTCGGGGCCAGGAAAGGCGCCTACACAGGGTCCAATCAGGACCGTGAGGGCTTCTTTCAGGCAGCCCGCGGTGGCACACTGTTTCTTGACGAAATAGGGGATCTTCCATTGGCGATGCAATCAAAATTGCTGCGCGCGATTCAGGAACGATGCATTCGCCCGATCGGTTCGCCGCAGGAGGAGTCGGTCGATGTCAGGATCATCAGTGCGACGCACAAGGATCTGGCAGCAGAAGTGCAGGCCGGGCGATTCCGGCAAGACTTGTACTACCGGTTGAATGTGATTCAGATCATGATCCCTCCCTTGCGCGAACGGCGCGAGGATTTGCCGGCACTGTGCGCTGCGCTGCTGCGCCGGATTGCATTTGACTCTGATATCGCTGTACCAACGTTGCCAGCTGCGGTGCTTGACCAACTGGCCCTGGACCCCTTGCTGGGCAATGTTCGCGAACTCGAAAACCTGCTGCACCGGGCAGTTGCGTTAAGCGAAGCAGACGAGTTGCAGTTTGAGCCTTCGTCGTCGCAATCCCTTGCTCCAGAGCCGTCGCCGGTCATCCACAACGGCTTCACGCCGATCGATGGACGGCAGCCGGTCCTAACCAGTGACCTGCAAGGCTATCTGGACAACATTGAGCGCGCAATTCTGATTCAGGCGCTGCGCGAGACCGGGTTTAACCGAACTGCTGCCGCTACGCGTCTGGGCCTGAGTTTGCGCCAGATGCGTTATCGAATTGCCCGCTTGCGCATCGATGCACCCGGTGGCGGCGAAAGCCCCGATGAAGCAGATTGACCGGTCGCCGACTCAGCCAACGCTCTGGCACGACGGCTGGTACCACCATGCCCGACGCGTGGAGTCACCGAACTTTGGGCTGCGTCCGGTGCAGACAGTGGTCGATCTCATTGTGCTGCACTCCATCAGCCTGCCCCCGGGTGAGTACGGTGGTGATGCCGTGCAACGATTCTTTTGTAATCAACTCGACCCGGACGAGCACCCCTATTTCAAAAGCATCGCAGGTCTGCACGTTTCATCCCATTTCTATATCCGCCGGCATGGCGAACTGCTGCAGTTTGTGAGCGCACAAGATCGCGCCTGGCATGCCGGTGTGTCGAGCTATCGCGGACGTAGCAACTGCAATGACAATTCCATCGGAATAGAGCTTGAGGGTACCGACAGCGCTGCTTTCGAGGACAGTCAGTACGAGACGCTGATTGCGCTGTGTGCAGCTATTTGTCAGCGTTATGCCATCACAGCAATTGCCGGACACGAGCACATCGCACCCGATCGAAAATCGGATCCCGGAACTGGTTTCGACTGGTTGGCGCTGCGGCAGGGAACGGCGTTGGCCGCTACGTTTTTTCCGGAAAAATGAACGGCCGGATGTCTGATGCCATGGTTGGAGTAACTCAGCACATGCCATAAGCTCGCATGTGCGAGAGACACTACCGGTAGCGGCTTGTAATCGCTCAAGACACCATATATAGTGTGCATCTGTTTTACAATCGAAACAGGTCCAACTGTCCACAGCGGATTCGAAAATGTTTTTCAAGCTCGGCGAACTGATGAAGGCAGAGAAAAATTGATGGCGGAAATCTGCGGTCTTGCAGTGATGTTTTGCTCTGCGATGTTGCTGCACAACACTTCAAGCGTCAAACAGCTCGTGATGCGAATGAACACTTTTCATTTCATTTCGCTGCTCGGATAATCGGCCGATTGGAAACACTTATGTTGAACCCGGACGAAGAAATCAAGTATTGCGCTCAGTCAGTTTCTCTTCGCGGAAGGTCAGTGAGTCGCTTTGTGGAGTCGCTGGAAATCTCTGGCGCAAAGGCCCGCCTTGATGGTGTCTCTACAAGCCCGTTGTGGGGTGGGTTCAGGAATGGTTACAAGAATTACGCAAGTGGTTGCCTGTCCGTAGGACGTCAGGAACAGTTGCGCACCCGAGTTCATGGTGCTGGGATGAATCCCAACCTCATGAATCGCTTCATGCTTTCCAACTCGCATGAAGTGCTCTTTGTAAATTGATCAAGGAGAAGATAATGGCAACTGCAAAAAAGCCGGCCGCAAAGAAGGCCGCTCCCGCTAAGAAAGTAGCGGTCAAGAAAGCTGCGCCGGCAAAGAAAGCGGCACCAGCTAAGAAAGTAGCAGCGAAGAAGGCTGCACCAGCGAAGAAGGCTGCACCAGCGAAGAAGGCTGCACCAGCAAAGAAGGTAGCAGTCAAGAAAGCTGCTCCCAAGAAAGCTGCTGCACCTAAGAAGCCGGCCGCCAAGAAGGCCGCTCCGGCCAA
Source organism: uncultured beta proteobacterium (assembly GCA_903875275.1). Classification (GTDB taxonomy): domain Bacteria; phylum Pseudomonadota; class Gammaproteobacteria; order Burkholderiales; family Burkholderiaceae_C; genus Rhodoferax. The sequence goes on from CAIQVX010000342.1 coordinate 20,840, forward strand.
AAAGGTAGCTGCAAAAAAGGTAGCCGCAAAAAAGGTCCCGGCAAAGAAAGCCGCCGTAGCCAAGAAGCCAGCGGCCAAGAAGCCAGCGGCCAAGAAAGCAGCCAAGAAGCCGGCTGCGAAGAAAGCCGCGAAAGCACCCGCTGCCAAGGCAGCGCCTGCCCCGGCTGCCCCTGCTGCTCAAACAACTTTGAGTCCGCAGGCCGCATGGCCATTTCCCACGGCCAGCAAGCCCTGAACCTGTAGTCTGGTTCTGCTGCAAGCCCGGTGCGTAAAAGCGCCGGGCTTTTTTATTGCTACGCCAATCCGAGAGATTTGACGTCAACCGTGTAGTTTTGTGGGCCGCGCTGCGCGATCTTGATTGAACCCAGGTGATTGCCAAGTGTGGCGCAGCGGGGCAAAGGCCAGCCATTCTCCAGACCAAAGAGCAAGGCACCGCGAAACGCATCGCCACAACCGGTGGGGTCCACGACCGAACCAGCCGTAACCGGGGCGATAGGGGTCTTCTGGCCATCCACCCACACTTCACAGCCATCGGCACCAAGCGTCACGATCAATCCTCGTACCCGATTCGAGATTTCGGCGCTGCTCCAGCCGGTGCGGTCACTCAACATCTTGCCTTCATAGTCATTGACAGTGACCCAACTGGCCCACTCTAGCAATGTGCGCAACTCGCTGCCGTCGAACCTGGGTAACTGCTGTCCAGGGTCAAAGACAAAGGGAATTCCTGCGTTCGCAAATTGTTCGGCATGCTGCCACATCGCGTCCCGTCCGTCGGGTGCAATGATCCCGAGCTTGATGTCGCTGCGTGCGCTGATGCTTGTCAGGTGCGCCTGTTCCATGGCACCAGGGTGAAACCCGTTGATCTGGTTGTTGTCGCGGTCAGTGATGATCATGGCCTGCGCTGTATAGGCGTCATCGATGACGCGGACAAATTCCGTTGAAATCCCGAGCTTTTGAAAGCGGTCCATATAGGTCTTGCCGTCGCTGCCGACGGTTGCCATGGGTAGCGCGGTGCCACCCAATTGGCGCAAGGCATAGGCGATGTTGCCAGCGCAGCCACCAAAATCCCGTCGCAATGCTGGAACCAGGAATGAGACATTCAGGATATGAAGCTGGTCGGGAAGGATTTGCTCCGCAAATCGGCCCTCGAAATTCATGATGGTGTCGAAGGCAAGTGAGCCGCAGATGATGGATGCCATGATTTGATGGTGGGAGTTAGGGGTAAAAGGCGTAGAGGCGGTAACCGACCGTTTGCTGTGCAGTGTCGGAGAGGTTGACTGCGAGGTCGAGTGATGTGGACCATTCAGCGTTGGCAGCCAGCGTGTCCGCTCTTGGATCCATTTCGAAGGGAAAAATCACACGTCTCAGGACAGCCTGATCGCCCGAATCAGTGAGAGTCAACTCCACAGCCGGCATGGACAGCGCGAGGTTGGAAGTGTTTCTGAGGGTGAAACTCAGACGGTAGGAGTTGCCAGCCGCCTTGCTGAACGCCGCGTGGTCGATTGCGATGGATTCCTTTTGTCGCACCCCTGACACTTTGCATTTGAAGGGACTGCAAAATGCCGTCAACCAGGGTTTTAGTTCAGGTTGAAGGGCGGCTATCTGATCGCGCTCGTGAAACACAATCTGTCCGACCAGTCCCAGCGACAGCCCCAGGATCAAAGCAGGCAGAACAACGCGTTGAACTCGATTCGACCAGAATCTGGTTTCACGCTTATGCGCAAGAAAGGAAGGTGCATTGATTTCCGCGGCGGTTGCAGGTTCCGGTGGAGGACCATCGGAAGTTTGTTCGCTGTCGATGCTTGCCAGTGTCGCGACGGGTTCCCCTGCGTCGAACTCGTCTCTTTTTTCGATCCGTGATTCAGGGGTTGGATCGCAAAGCGGAGTCTCGTCGACATGTGTTGTTTCGGGGATCAGGCCCAAGGTCGCGTCAAAGATTTCATGACAGGATCCGCAGCGTGCCCATCCTTCGGAAATTCGAAGCTGGTCGGGCACCACCTTGAACAGGGTCTGGCAGGTCGGGCAACGTGTGATCAGACTCATTGAGCGTAAATTGTAGGGCCACCGCGGCCCTGGATCAGCGCTGTGCGGTCATGCGAATCCAGCCATCTTCGGCATCACTGATATCGAGTTGGCAATAGGGTGCGTAGGCGGTCTTCAGTTCTTCAGCCTGCCGCGCCAGAATTCCGGCCAGCACCAGGGTGCCGCCCGGCGCCACGTGGGCCCATAACAGCGGAGCAAGCAGTTTCAAAGGGATCGCCAGGATATTCGCCAGCACGGTCTGGTAGATGCCGGCTGCAATGTCAGGCGACCCCGCGTGCAGGCTTGCATTATTGGCCAAGGCATTCAGAATGGTTGAACGGACGGCGGCATCATCAATGTCGACGGCGTCAATGTCGATGGCGCCAAATTTGGCCGCGCCTATGGCCAGGATTCCGGACCCACATCCATAGTCAAGCACTCGGCCTTGGGGTCGGTGCTGCGCGATCCAGCGCAAACACATCCGCGTGGTCGGGTGAGTTCCGGTTCCGAAAGCAAGGCCGGGATCAAGCTCAATAATGATTCGTGCCTGTTTTGGGGGGAGATGCCAACTGGGGACGATCCAGAACTCCGGCGTGATTTCAATTGGAGCGAACTGGGATTGCGTTAGTCGGACCCAATCCTGTTCGGGTACTTCCTGAATAGTCAGGATTGAGCATTCGGTGAAAAAGTCTTGCGCTTGCAGGATGGTCAACGCATCGCGTGCAAGTGTCTCCGAAGTGTAAAGCGCGCCAACACGTGACCGCTCCCAGCTGTCCCGGGGCGGCGGGAGACCGGGCTCACCAAAGAGTGGCTGTTCGGCATCAGTCTGAGCGTCGGCGTCTTCGACGCTGACGCTCAGCGCGTCCAGCGCCTCCAGCGTATCGCTCAGGGTCTCGACCTGGTCTTGCGGACACAGCAGGCGCAACTCAAACATGGGCGGCCGGCCTCAACGTTGGTGGTGGCTTAGCCACTCTTCGAGGTAATGAATATTGGTTCCGCCTGATGTGAACTTCGCGTCCAGCATCAGTTCGCGATGAAGAGCGATATTCGACTTAATTCCTTCCACCACGGTCTCTCCTAGAGCAGTGACCATGCGAGCCAGGGCATGCTCGCGGGTGTCTCCGTGGACGATGATCTTGCCGATCATCGAGTCGTAATTGGGCGGCACAAAGTAGTTCGTATAAATGTGGGAGTCAACCCGCACGCCGGGGCCACCCGGCGCGTGCCACATGCTGATGCGTCCGGGGGAGGGCGTGCACTTGTAGGGGTCCTCGGCATTGATCCGACATTCAATCGCATGTCCACGAACCTGAATCAGGCGCTGTGTGAAAGGCAATTTTTCCCCGGCCGCCACCATGATCTGCGTCTTGACGATGTCGATGCCCGTCGTCATTTCAGTCACCGGGTGTTCGACCTGAACGCGCGTGTTCATCTCAATAAAATAAAACTCGCCGTCTTCGTAAAGAAATTCGAAAGTTCCTGCGCCCCTGTAACCGATCTTCTTGCAGGCTGTTACGCAGCGCTCGCCAAGACGTTCGATGAGTTTGCGCGCAATCCCCGGCGCGGGAGCCTCTTCAATAATTTTCTGGTGTCGGCGTTGCATGGAGCAATCGCGTTCACCGAGATAAACGGCATTCTTGAATTTATCGGCAAGGATTTGGATTTCTATGTGCCGGGGGTTCTGCAGGTACTTTTCCAAGTACACCGCCGGGTTGCCAAAGGCAGCTCCAGCCTCCGCCCGGGTCATGCTCACCGCATTGACAAGCGCTGCTTCGGTATGGACCACGCGCATTCCCCTCCCTCCTCCTCCTCCCGCCGCCTTGATGATGACCGGGTAGCCAACCGCCTTCGCGATACGGCGGATTTGGGTTGGATCGTCAGGCAACTCGCCTTCGGACCCGGGCACGCAGGGAACGCCAGCCTTCATCATTGCCTGTTTGGCGGACACTTTGTCTCCCATCAGGCGAATCGACTCAGGGGTCGGCCCAATAAACTGAAAGCCGCTTTTTTCAACTCTTTCGGCAAAGTCGGCATTTTCACTCAGGAAACCGTAACCTGGATGAATCGCCTCTGCGTCCGTGACCTCTGCAGCCGAGATGATGGCGGGCATATTCAGGTAACTCAAGGTCGACTGTGCCGGACCGATGCACACAGCCTCATCGGCCAACTTGATGTACTTGGCTTCGCGGTCAGCCTCCGAATAGACCATGACGGCCCGGACGCCGAGTTCGCGGCACGCACGCTGGATTCTGAGGGCGATTTCGCCCCGATTTGCGATCAGGATTTTCTTGAACATAGGAAGCAGTGTTGGCCTCACTCAATCGTGAACAGGGGCTGTCCATATTCAACCGCCTGCCCGTTCTCGCAGAGAATCTGTGTCACGACCCCGGCCTTGTCAGACTCGATTTCATTGAGAATCTTCATCGCCTCAATGATGCAAATGGTCTGCCCCACCTTGATCGAATCACCCATTTCGACAAAGGACTTGGCGCCGGGTGAGGCTGATCGGTAGAAAGTCCCCACCATGGGTGATTTCACCTGGTGTGTGATGACCGCGGGTAACGCTGCTGCAACCGGGTCCACAGCAACAACAGCGGGGCTGGCAACGGCTGATGCAGTTGTAACGGCGGTAGGCGAAAAATGCTGCGGCGCTGGTGCGCTGGTGGCCTTGACGATGCGAACTTTGCCTTCGGCTTCGGTGATTTCCAGTTCCGAGACGTTTGAGTCTGACACCAGGTCAATCAATGTCTTGAGTTTTCTTAGATCCATGTGATCTCCAACGAATTTTATTTAATAGGGTTCTAATTTACATTAAGTTGAATCAAAATGCAGTCATTTTCATAGTTTCCGATTTCTTTCCCATTATCGGCGCAATTCGACAGGGCTGCGTCCCGGCGCCTTATGCACAGACCACACCAAGCGGATCGCAGGTGGCGCACTTAACTGGTTGTCGACCATGCGAGCAACTCATCAGCGGTAACTTTCCCCATTTTACGATGAGCGATCTGACCGGCGGAATCGAGCACCACGGTGAAGGGCAAACTACCAACCATGTTGCCAAGGGATCGGCTGAGTTCGATGCCAGGCATTCCAGTGACTACCACCGGAAAACTGACCGGATTAAGTGCCAGGAAACGCCGGACCGGGTCAAAGTCATCTACGGCCAAACCAACAACTTGCCAACCATTGGCAGCATTTAAATTATAAAAACGGCTTAATAGAGGAAGTTCCTCAACACACGGTGCACACCAACTGGCCCAGAAGTTGAGTAGCAGCGGCTTGCTGCGCGTCGACTCCAGCGCAAGGTTGCGGCCATCCGGGGTCACAAACCTGAGTCGCCAGAAATCGGAGGCAGGCACTTGCGCCCGTGACCCTGGCCGAGTTGCGCGCCATGCCAGACCGAAGCCCGCCAATGTGGCCGTCGCGGCGAACATGCCTGCCAGCCAGCTCCGCCGTTGAAGGCGGGTCGAAGGTGGCTTCGAGCCTGACGCGGAATTCGTCATGCTGTAGGTTCATGCAGCAATTGCCGAACCGCCGTCAGGTTGCCACGCGGACTGCGGCCCTTGGGGTCTTGCCGCAACGCGCCTCGTAGGTCGTCAAGGTCATAAATCAGCATATGGACACCAATCTCTTCGTTCAACTCCGCGCAGAAAGCATGAACGCTGAGCGCTGCGACGGTAGCGCCATGCCAGCCGGCGACACTGTGTGCCAGATAGTTGACGTGTTGATCGATCAGCATAAGCTCAGCTGACTTGCTGTCATCACAGAACAGATCGAGGTGAACATCGGATTGTCGGGTGGCACTGCCATGCCAGACTGCTCCGGCCAAGTGCGGTGCGAAGGCGGACAGACGCTCCATCCAAAGCAGCGCGAGGCGCCGCAATGCCAGCAGTTCACCGGGCTGTGTCTGCGCGCAAAAAAGTGCGATGTGCTCCATCACCGCGTCTTCGACTTCCTCATTGGCAGGCAAGGCGCTGCGGGAGGGCAGGCCCATTTGCCGGACGGCGCGGCGTTTGGCAGGACCGTACGCAAGGCCTTCTTCCACCACCAGACGCGCGGCAATGGCCGATATTTCCGATTTCAGACTGTCCATGGACCTGCATTTTGCTCCGATTGCAGCGGCCTAGAATCGGCGCATGCACATTCATATCCTTGGCATTTGCGGAACGTTCATGGGGGGGCTGGCAGCGCTGGCGCGCGAAGCAGGCCACCGGGTGACTGGCTGCGATGCTGGCGTCTATCCCCCGATGAGCGAGCAGTTGCGTGCGCTGGGCATTGAACTGATTGAAGGCTTCAGCGCTGACCAGTTGGCCTTAGCGCCGGATTTGTTCGTCATAGGTAATGTCGTGAGTCGGGGGCGGCTGGTTGACGGTCGTCCGAAGTATCCCTTGATGGAAGCTATTCTGGACGCAGGCCTGCCCTATACCAGCGGCCCTCAGTGGTTGGCCGAGCATGTGTTGCGCGGCCGCCATGTGATTGCGGTTGCGGGCACCCACGGAAAGACAACCACCACTGCGATGATCACCTGGATTCTTGAACAAGCCGGACTCATGCCGGGTTTTCTGGTCGGCGGCGTCCCCCAGAACTTCGGTGTTTCAGCCAGGTTGGGGGGGATGAGTAAGCAATTTTCCGACGGGCCGCCCCTAGGAAACGAAGTTAGGCGCGAGCCGCGGCCTGCAAGGCCTCGCGCAGTACGCGAAGCGACAAACGTGGGGGCATGCTTTGTTATTGAAGCAGACGAGTACGACACGGCATTTTTTGACAAGCGCAGTAAGTTTGTGCATTACCGACCGCGAACCGCAGTACTCAACAACCTGGAGTTTGATCACGCAGACATTTTTGAGAATCTGGGTGCCATCGAGCGCCAGTTCCACCACCTGGTACGCACGGTCCCGGGCACGGGGCGCATCCTTGTCAACGGACTGGAGGAAAGCCTGGCGCGCGTCCTGCACATGGGCTGTTGGAGCGAGGTTCGCAGCTTTGGTTCGACCGTGAGCGACTTTACCGCGCTGGGTGAACCCGACGCGTTCGACGTCCTGTATCACGGGAGCCGCGTTGCCTCCGTAAAGTGGGCACTGGCCGGCATACACAACCAGTTGAACGGACTGGCAGCCATTGCGGCCGCCGAGCACCTTGGCGTTTCTCCGCAGATTGCAGCCGGATCGCTATCGACTTTTCAGAATGTGAAGCGCCGCATGGAACTGCGTGGAACAGTGGTGCGTCAAGGGGGAAACATCTCGGTCTACGACGACTTTGCGCATCACCCAACGGCCATTCGCACGACCATTGACGGGTTGCGCCGCAAGGCTGGCATGAACAAGCGGATTCTTGCGGTTTTTGAGCCGCGCTCCAATACCATGAAGCTGGGCACCATGAAGGCTCAGCTTCCCTGGAGCCTGGAAGGTGCCGATCTGGCGTTTTGCCACAGTGGCGCGCTTGACTGGGATCCGCGCGAGGCGCTGGCGGTTATGGGAGCCAGGGCCAGCGTGGCCAACAACATTGACGCACTGGTGGGCCAGGTCGTGGCGCATGCGCGCGCCGGCGACAGCATCGTGTGCATGAGCAATGGCGGTTTTGGTGGTATTCACACGAAATTGTTGCAGGCTCTGGAGCAGGCCTAGGGCTTGCTTGGGCCAGCGCGGCGCGTTTTGATCGCCCGCGAAAGCAGGTCAAGCGCATTGCAGGAGTCATCCCAGCCCAGACAGGCGTCGGTGATGCTCTTGCCATATTCCAGCTTCAATGACCTGTCCTTGCCAGGTGTGAATTTCTGCGCACCGGCATTGAGATGGCTCTCAATCATGACGCCAAACACTTGCCTGGAGCCGCCCGCGATCTGACCCGCAATGTCACGTGCAACCTCAAGCTGCTTCTCGTGGCGCTTGCTGCTGTTGGCGTGGCTGCAGTCGATCATCAGTGTCTCGGCAAGCCGGGCCGCAGCGAGGTCCCGGCAGGCCGTGGCGACGCTGATCGCATCGTAGTTGGGCGTCTTGCCACCGCGCAGAATGACGTGGCAATCCGGGTTGCCGCTGGTTTGCACAATCGCCACCTGACCGTTCTTGTGAACTGAAAGAAAGTGGTGACCGCCAGCGGCGGCCTGAATTGCATCGGTTGCAATCTTGATATTGCCATCGGTGCCGTTCTTGAAGCCAATGGGTGCTGACAGGCCCGATGCCAACTCGCGGTGAACCTGGCTCTCGGTGGTGCGTGCGCCGATGGCACCCCATGAAATCAGGTCGCCGAGGTACTGGGGTGATATGACGTCCAGGAACTCGCTACCGGCAGGCAGACCCAGTCGATTGATTTCAATCAGCAACTGGCGCGCCATGCGCAGCCCTTCGTCGATGCGGAAGGACTCGTCCAGGTAAGGGTCATTGATCAGGCCTTTCCATCCGACAGTCGTGCGCGGCTTCTCGAAATACACGCGCATCACGATTTCCAGTGTGTCCGCGTACTTGTCGCGTTGGGCTTTCAGTTTGTGCGCATAGTCAAGCGCAGCTGCGGGGTCGTGAATGGAGCAGGGGCCAATCACAACAAGCAAGCGGTCGCTGGCGCCAGTCATGATGTTGTGAATGCGCCGGCGCGTGTCACCGATGAGGGACTCAACGGTGGTACCTCGAATCGGAAAGAACCGAATCAAATGTTCAGGAGGTGGCAACACGGTGATGTCCTTGATGCGTTCGTCGTCGGTTTGACCGGTACGGTCGTCGATCGGGGCAATCGCTTTCGCATACCA
>CAIQVX010000343.1 GCA_903875275.1 uncultured beta proteobacterium
GCGTGGTACTGCTGATCGACGCACAGGAAGGGCCGATGCCGCAAACGCGCTTTGTGACCAAGAAGGCGCTGGCCCTGGGTCTCAAGCCGATCCTGGTGGTCAACAAGGTGGACAAGCCCGGTTCGCGTCCGGAATGGGTCGTCAACGCCGCTTTCGATCTTTTTGACAAGCTTGGGGCGACCGACGAGCAACTGGATTTTCCGGTGGTCTACGCCTCCGGCATCAACGGCTGGTCGTCGATGGAGGAGGGTGCCCAGGGCGAGCAGTGGGGGCCTGACATGTCAGCCCTGTTCAACACCATCCTGGATCATGTTCCTCACCAGCAGGGCGACCCGGCAGCGCCATTGCAGTTGCAGATCTCGGCGCTGGACTTCTCGACCTTCGTCGGACGGATCGGGGTTGGCCGCATCAGCCAGGGAACGATCAGACCGATGATGGATGTCGTGGTCATGGAAGGTCCGGATGGCAAGGCTGTCAAGGGGCGCGTCAACCAGGTACTGACCTTCCAGGGGCTGGAGCGGGTGCAGGCCACAGATGCGGGCCCCGGTGAAATCGTGTTGATCAACGGGCTGACTGAAATCGGAATTGGCGTCACCATCACCGACCCCGTCAATCCGGCGCCGCTGCCCATGCTCAAGGTCGACGAGCCGACGCTGACCATGAACTTCTGTGTCAACACCAGTCCTCTGGCCGGGCGGGAAGGAAAGTACGTTACCAGTCGCCAGATCTGGGACCGCCTGCAAAAAGAGCTGCAACACAACGTGGCGTTGCGCGTCAAGGAAACCGGCGAAGAAGGCATCTTTGAAGTCATGGGCCGTGGTGAACTGCACCTGACCATCCTGCTGGAAAACATGCGCCGCGAAGGTTACGAACTGGCCGTCTCGAAACCACGCGTGGTGTTCAAGATGGTTGGTGGGGAAAAGCACGAACCCATCGAAATGGTGACAGTCGATATCGAGGAACAGCACCAGGGCGGCGTGATGCAGGCGCTCGGCGAGCGACGCGGTGACCTGTTCAATATGGAGTCAGACGGTCGCGGTCGTGTGCGCCTTGAATACCGCATTCCAGCGCGTGGTCTGATTGGCTTTACCAACGAATTCCTGAACCTGACGCGTGGCACCGGACTGATCTCCAACATCTTCGATGGCTATGAGTTGCACAAGGGTGACATCGGCGGACGCAAGAATGGCGTTCTTATTTCCATGGACGCCGGTGAGATCTTCACCTACGCATTGGGCAAGCTCGATGACCGGGGGCGCATGTTTGTCAAGGCCAATGACCCCGTCTATGAAGGCATGATCGTCGGCATTCACAGCCGCGAGAACGATCTGGTCGTCAACGCCACTCGCACCAAGCAGTTGACCAACTTCCGCGTCAGCGGCAAGGAAGATGCGATCAAGATCACGCCTCCGATCGAATGCACGCTGGAATACGGCGTTGAATTCATCGAGGATGACGAACTGGTTGAAATCACGCCCAAGTCGATTCGTCTGCGCAAGCGCCACTTGACCGAGAACGAGCGCAAGCGCGCCAACCGCGGTCCGATCTAGAGACGGGTTTGAAGCTCACTCACAACCGGGCGGTTCTTCTGATGCTGGCGGTGACCATGATGTGGTCGATTGCCGGTGTCGTGACGCGGCATCTCGAGCATGCGCGCAGCTTCGAGGTCACTTTCTGGCGCAGCCTTTTCACAGTCCTGGCGCTTCTGATAATCCTTCCCCTGTTTCAGGGAAGGGATGTTTTTCGCAGGATACAGAGCGGTGGGGCGGCCCTTTGGATATCGGGCGTCTGCTGGTGCGGCATGTTCACGTTTTTCATGGTCGCCATCACGCTGAGTACCGTCGCCAATGTGCTGGTCACGATGTCGATCGGGCCCCTGCTGACAGCGCTGGCATCTCGTATTTTCATTGGGCACCGGGTACCCGCGCGAACCTGGACGGCCATCATTGTCGCCGGTTGTGGCATCGGATACATGTACGGCAGCCAGATCAGCCAGGGGGTCAGTCTGGCAGGCACTCTGGTCGCCTTGTGTGTGCCGATCTCTGGAGCGGCCAACTGGACTGTCACGCAGCACGCGCACGCGCAGGGACAAGAAGTTGATCTCGTGCCCGCAGTTCTGATTGGGGCGGTCCTTTCCTGCCTTGTGACTCTGCCACTGGCCTATCCGTTTCAGGCGTCCAACCATGATCTGGCCTTGCTGGCGCTGCTCGGCGTAGTGCAACTGGCGATTCCATCGGCGTTGTCGGTGCTTTGCGCCCGGGTACTCAAGGCCCCTGAAGTGTCCTTGCTGGCATTGTTGGAAGTCATATTTGGTATTCTGCTGGCTTGGGTGGGTGCCAATGAGGTGCCTGGAGTCAACGTGCTGGCGGGCGGCGCTTTGGTCATAGGTTCCCTGGTACTCAATGAGCTGATCGGTTGGAGAAACAGAGGATGAATACACAGCCTGTGACGCATACGCAGAACGCGGCGGAGGTCTTGACCGAAGTGCATGGGCACGTGGGCCTCATCACGCTCAATCGTCCCAAGGCACTCAACGCCTTGTCACTGCCCATGATACGCGGCCTGACAAAGTGCCTTCTGGACTGGCGCGAGGCCCCGGCTGTTCATGCTGTCGCGGTGCGTGGCACCGGAAAGACCGGACCATTCGGCGCTTTTTGTGCGGGTGGTGACATCCGCTTCTTTCACCAGGCCGCGCTGGCCAGCGACGATGCACTGGAACAGTTTTTCACGGAAGAATATGCACTCAATCATCTAATCCACTGCTACCCCAAGCCCTACATCGCGTTCATGGATGGGATTGTGATGGGTGGAGGCATGGGCATCAGCCAAGGCGCCAAAATCCGGATTGTTACCGAGCGCACGCGCATGGCAATGCCGGAGACCAACATCGGCTTGTTCCCCGATGTCGGTGGCGGCTACTTTCTAAGCCGGTGTCCAGGACACAGCGGTGAATGGCTGGCCCTGACCGGTGAAACAGTCGGATCCAGCCAGGCGCTCGAACTGGGCTTGGCCGATACTCGCTTTGAATCGGCAAGGCTGGCTTCGGCCTGGGCCGCGCTGGGTAGTGCGAATTTTGATCGAGAGGGCGCTGTCGATCAGTGGCTCACTCTTTTTTCGAACGCGCCTGCGGACGTCCCGAACGGGCACCTTGAGCAGATTGACCACCACTTTTCGAAGCACTCGGTCAGCGCCATTGTCCATTCGCTGGAGGCCGATCAATCGGTCTGGGCACAACATACCGCTCATACACTGCGCCGTCGTTCACCCTTGATGCTGCATGTGGCCCTGGCACAGATCAGGCGTGCCCGGCAGATGACGCTGGCGGAAGATCTGCGCATGGAGCGAGACATGATCCATCACAGTTTTCATCCGGGTCATATGAAGCTGAGCGATGCCCAGAGCGAGGCGGTGGAGGGTATCCGCGCCCTGGCGGTTGACAAGGACAATGCGCCGCGCTGGAACCCGTCTCGCATCGAGCAGGTTGATGAGACGATGGTGACGCCGTTTTTCACCAGCCCCTGGACACCTCTCACGCACCCCTTGCGTGACCTCGATTGATCTCGCTTAACGCTGGCGGCCCTTCATCGCGCGCTCAACTTCACGTTTTCCTTCGCGGTCCTTGATGGTGTCGCGTTTGTCGTGCTCTGCCTTGCCTTTGGCCAACGCAATCTCGCATTTGATCTTGCCAGCCTTCCAGTGAAGATTCAACGGCACCAGCGTGTAGCCCTTTTGATCCACTTTGCCGATCAGGCGCTTGATCTCTTCCTTGTGCATCAAGAGCTTGCGGGTGCGCATCTTGTCAGGACTGATGTGGGTGGAGGCGGTTCCCAGGGGAGTGATTTGCAGTCCGATGATGAACAGTTCGCCCTCTCGAATGACAACATATCCATCGGTCAGCTGCACCTTGCCTTCGCGCAGCGACTTGACTTCCCAACCCTCAAGCACCAAACC
>CAIQVX010000344.1 GCA_903875275.1 uncultured beta proteobacterium
CGGCCGGTATCTGGTGTGCGATGGCATAGCCCCGTCCGCTTGCACGAACGAGTGACTGGACGTCCTGAAATTATGGAAGGCTCTTGTTGGTCGACTGTGACTATTCGCTGCTCCAAAGTGAATGCCGTTAAGTCGACATCGAAATCGTCAACCATTGAGTTGCCATGAACCGGCCGCAGGTGAGCGCGAACAAAGTGCCCCAAGGAGTCATTGAGCAAAGTGAGGAGCGGCCGTTCGATACCGCAGTCCGAGAGGTGGAAGCAGTCATACGGATGGCGGGTGCGTGTTCGTTGGCCGCTTTTTCATAACTAGGTTAGCTGTGGCCGGATTTCTTCACCACTTGTCCATCCTTGTCCTATCTCGATTGTTGGCGTCTATGTAATCTGGCCCTGCTCGAAGGCGTGAGAAAGGGTGGGCGAAATGCGATTTTCAAATCTGGTGGAAATGCAGGAAGATTCCTGCCGACGTTTCAGTGATCGGCCAATGTACGGCACACGAACCGAAGAGGGGTATCGCTGGACACATTTCAGCGATTTTGCCGAACAGGTCAACGCCCTGCGCGCGGGTATGGCATCGCTTGGAATCGGCCGCGGCGACAAGGTTGGGGTTGTGGCCGACAACTGCGTGGAGTGGGCGGTGGGTGCCTATGCAAGCTATGGGCTTGGCGCGCACTATGTGCCGATGTACGAGTCGCAGCAACCCGACGAGCGGGAGTACATCATCGACGACTCCGAGGTCAAGTTGGTTTTTGCCCGCAACCCAAACGCAGCTGCCGAGTTGCAACAAATGATTGGGAAAATCGGGCATCTCCAGCACGTCGTGACATTGAATTCCGCCATGGCAGGCTGCCTGAGCCTGGATGAATTGATGGCGATGGGGCGCCGTCAGCCGGTTGCCCCCGTCCCCGTCACCCCCGATGAACTCGCTGGCCTTGTCTACACCTCGGGAACCACCGGGAAACCGAAGGGGGTGATCATCACGCACGGAAACCTGCTTAGCCAGCTTGAGTCGATTAGCACCACACAGGAGTTGTTTCCCGACGACCGCAGTCTGTCGATATTGCCATGGGGTCACCTTATGGGTCAGATCGTTGAGGTGCATTTGCTGATCTATTGCGGCAACTCGGCCGCCATTCTTGGAAATGTCGCGAACCTTGCGCAAGACATTGGTGTGGCTCGACCAACAATGCTCTTTGCCGTGCCCCGCGTGTTCACACGGATTTATGACGGTGTAGAGCAGGCGATGGCGTCGCGCGGCGGCTTGGTGAAGTGGCTATATGACCGCACCATCCGCAACGAGGTCCGCACTGTCACGCCAGCCCGGCAGGGAATCGGGCAGCGCCTGCTCACCGCACTCGCCGACCGCCTCATACTGAGAACAATTCGGCAGAGACTCGGGGGCCGTCTTCGCTTTGTGATCAGCGGCGCCGCTGCGCTGAATGCTGATGTCATCCGCTTCTTCGACCTGCTCGGCGTGACCATCTTCGAGGGCTACGGTCTGACAGAAACAAGCATGGCTGTGACCGCAAACGTCAAGGACGCACGTCGCATCGGCAGCGTCGGGCGTTGCCTGCCGAGCGCCCGAATCATGCTTGATCACTCGGTCGCTGCGGGGCAACCGGGCGAAGGAGAGATTGTTGTGTATGGGCCCTGCATAACCCCCGGCTACCACAAGCTCCCGGTGGAAACGGCGCGGACAATTACTGCGGATGGCGGCCTGCGAACGGGCGACATAGGACGGCTTGATGATGATGGTTACCTCTACATTACAGGGCGCATCAAGGAAATCTACAAGCTTGAGAACGGCAGGTACGTTGCCCCGGCGCCACTAGAGGAGGCGCTTCAGCGCAGCCCATTGATTGCACAGGTCATGGTGTATGGCGACAACCGTGCCTACAACGTCGCAGTGGTGGTACCTGACATGGCGGCTCTCAAGCGTGCCACGACAGGCAGTGGCATCGAATTTCCCCAGTCGCACTGGCCACAACATCCGCTCATTGTCCAACTCTATCTGTCCGCCATCGAATCCGTGGGTGAAGGGTTCAAGCATTTTGAGCGACCCCGAAAGGTGCTGCTGGTCGATGAAGAATGGAACGTGGAAGGCGGATGGCTGACGCCCACCCTGAAGATCAAGCGAAGCCGTCTCGTCGAGCGCTATCGCCCCCAAATTGAACAGCTCTATGCGCAGTGAGGTGACCATGAATCAGTACACGATGAATTTGCCGGCTCGCGCCGACGTCATGCGAAGGATGCGGGAAAGCGGGCGGTTCATCGCTGCAGCGCTACCCTTCCATTATCCGCACGCCCTGTTGCGTGCCTGCGGGTTTCATCCCATGGAGATCTGGGGGCCACCCCACGTCACAGCGATTCTCGACGACGAGCATTTTCAGGAGTACGCCTGCTCCATTGTCCGCAACGCGACGCAATTCCTGAAAACTGACCTCAGTGGGCAAGTTCAAGCCATTCTGATCCCGCATACCTGCGACAGCCTGCAGGGGATGGCCAGTGTGTTGCAAGGGTTTGCAAAAACGGCACCCGTGCTGACGCTCTACCTACCGCGCGCAAGGCGGGACTCCGATCTCGAATTCGCCTATGCCGAGCTCACGCAATTAGCTCATCGCCTCTCGGCCATCTCGGGTGTGACACCAACCGACGCGGAGTTGCACGCCGCGTTGGATCTGGAAGACCAGGCCATGGCGGCGTGCCGCACCGTCATGGCAAACCGTCGCCACTATGCTGTCAGCGACCGGGAACTGTTCGCCGTCTTGCGCTCGCGTGAATACTTGCCACCGGACGAGTTCCTGGGTCTCGTCAAGGGGCTTCCCTTGCGAGACGCGCCGGACCCGCGGCCGGGCGTGTTTCTGAGTGGCATCGTGCCGGAGCCGATGTCGGTGTTCGACCTGCTCAACGACAACGGCGTGATCGTCGTGGGCGACGACCTAGCCTGTGGCAGCAGGCGCATCTATCAGGCCTTCAGCGATGTCGATCCCATGCGGCGCCTGGCACGCCAGATGCTGAGCATGGCGCCAGAGCCCACCATCAGTCCCGCTGTTGCCGACCGCAATGCGCACATACTGGAACGACTGGCTACGACCGGCGCCCGTGGCCTGCTGATCTACGACGTCAAGTTCTGCGAACCGGAGGCCTTTTACGTACCACTGCTCGAAAAGGCCGCAAAGGCGGCTGGCATTGCATGCATGCACCTGGAAGTCGAGCTGGAACAACACCTTCCCGACCAAATACAAACGCGCATAGCCGCATTTCTGGAGGTCCTGCGATGAGCACTTCAGACTGGATCAAGTACCAGGTCAAGGCCAATCTTTTCGCCCCCCCGATGCTGCGCGTGCAGCGTTGGCGCGATGAGCAGAAGGCCAGGGCACGCGTGCCGCGCGAGGATGATCCACTGACTCCGCCCATGATGGCAACGCTCAAAATGAAGGAACTGATGACGCGGCATTACGCGCAGGCGACCTGCGCTGATGGCGCGCGCAAGGTCGCCTGGGTGACCTCGGGGACGCCGATCGAGATTCTGCGCGCGCTCGGCTACTTCATTTTCTATATCGACAACCACGCGGCCCTGTGTGGGGCACGGCGCGAGGCTGATGCCCTCTCGGAGGTGGCTGAAAACGAAGGCTACTCGCGCGACATCTGCTCGTATGTGCGCACCGACCTCGGCGTCATGCTCTCTGGCAACACGCCGATCGGGCGGCTGCCGAAGCCGGACCTGATCCTGTGCTGCAACAACATCTGCCAGACGATCCTCAACTGGTATCGCATTCTTGCCGATCACACCAAGGCACCGTTCTATGTCGTTGATACGCCCTTTCTTTATGGCAATGCCGAACCGCATCAGGTAGCCTTCGTTCAGCGACAACTGGAGGATCTGGTGGGCGTCGCCGAAAAGATCGCCGGCAAGCGCTTGTCCTGGAAGCGCTTGCGCAAGGTGATTGAGCTGTCGCGGGACACCTGCGAGCTTTACCTCCAGATTCTTGACCGTGCAAGGCATCATCCCGCGCCGATTGGAGCCTTCGATTCGTTCATCAACATGGGGCCGGTGGTGACGCTGCGCGGCGAGCCCGACGCAGTGGATTTCTACCACGACCTGCTGAGAGAGGTTGACGACCGGATTGCCCGCGGGATCGGCATCGTCAAGAACGAACGCAAGCGCGTGCTTTGGGACAATCTGCCTGTCTGGCACCGCATCAGCTGGCTCTCGCGCACACTGGCGGAACGCGGGGTGGCGGTGGTCATTTCCAATTACGCCTATGCCTGGGGTGAACTCGCGCCCATGCTGGATCCAGACAAGCCTTTGGAGTCCACGGCACGGATCTATCTCAGCGTGCTGCTCAATCGATCGGCCCGCGACAAGCTGGAAAGGATGCAGGCGATGGTCAAGGACTTCGATCTGGATGGGGTCATCCTGCATTCAGACCGTTCCTGCAAACCCTATTCGTTTGGCCAGATTGATCAACGCACACAGCTGGTCACCGGTCTTGATCTACCCGCGCTCCTGCTGGAGGCCGATCACAACGACACCCGTGTGTTTTCAGAAGAACAGATCGCCACGCGGCTGGCGGCCTTTGTTGAAACGATGGGGTAACCCCGAGGAAATCCGCAATGACCTATCTGGGCATAGATATTGGCAGCCTCTCTTGTGACGCTGTCCTGATCGACGATGGGGGGAACATCCTCGCCTCGGCCGTGGTACCGACCGGCTCGCGCAATCAGGAGGCGATCCGCCGGGCCAAGCGGGAGGTTCTCGATCGCGCGGGCATTGACGAGGCCGCCATTCGTGGCATCGTCTCTACCGGCTATGGAAGGGAGCGGGTTGATGGCCGGCAGGATTCGGTCACGGAAATCACGTGCCATGCGCGCGGCATCCTCAGCTTTTTTCCGGAAACACGAGTGTTGATTGACATTGGGGGGCAGGACAGCAAGGCCATTGCCATCGGCAACGGTCGCGTGATCGACTTCGCCATGAACGACAAGTGCGC
>CAIQVX010000345.1 GCA_903875275.1 uncultured beta proteobacterium
CACGCCGGTTCAGAAACACCAGACTCTGCTCGCCACGCGCCACGCGCTCGGCAATCGCCTCCAGCAGTGGCGGGGCAATGACGCACTTTTTCGGTTGATGGTTCATGTCAACCCGGCGCACCAGCGGCAGACTGGCATGCGGGCCAATGCGGCTGGGCATCTGCAAACGAACGTAGCGACCGCCTTCTGCCGCAGGTCGACTGTGGTGCCAGCTCTCCAGCGACGGCGTGGCCGACCCGAGCATGACCTTGGCACCCTCCAGCCGGGCCCGGTAGACCGCCAGATCACGCGCCGAATAGCGCGCGCCTTCCTGGCTCTTGTAGCTCGGGTCGTGTTCCTCATCCACGATGATGAGTTTGAGCGCCGGCATCGACGCAAAGATGGCCATGCGCGTGCCCAGGACAATGCGAGCCTTGGCACCGTGGGCGGCCAGCCAGCTTTTCAGGCGCTGGGCCGGCGTCATGCCACTGTGCAGGCAAACCACGGCACCGGCACCGAACATCGCGTCGAAGCGTGCGCGGAAACGTGACTCCAGCTGCGGCGTGAGATTGATTTCAGGCACCATGACCAGCGCCTGAGCCCCGGCATCACCAGCAAGCAGTTGCTGCACGATCTGCAGATAGACCTCGGTCTTGCCGCTGCCCGTGGCGCCAAACAACAGAAACGGCCCTGCGGCAGAATTGAACTCGCCAATCACCTGCTGCTGCTCTGCCGTGAGCGCCAGCGCTGGCGACGCTGCACCTGTTGACTGGTCCGGCATCTCCGCCGGTCGCGCGTAGCGCTTCACACGCAGGGCCATCTGCAAAGCCGTGAGTTCACGCAGTTGCGGCGGCAAGGCCGCCAGCGCCACTTCGCCCAGGGAGCGCTGGTAATAACCTGCGGCAAATGTCACAAGTTGTCGCCACGCCGGCGACAGCGGTGCGATGCCTTCGATCTCGCCCGCGACGGCGCGCAATTTCTCCGACGCAATGCTGCTCCCGGTCGCCTCCCCGGCCAGACTGTCGCCATGATCCCAGATCACGCCCAGCAACTCCCGCTTGCCGAGCGGAACACGGACCAGCGTACCGGCCGCCATCGGGCGATCACTGCAATAGCTCAGCGGCCCCGCGATCTGGCTGTGAACCGGGGTCTGAACCAGTACCGGTAGCAGGGTCATTGCGGGCACCGATTCAGGGCGACATCCTGAAGTGAACTTGCGAAAAAGAGTTTAAGTCTTTGATTCATAAACAATTTATCACAGACGCAGAGTTTCTGTGGATAACTTTGTTGACATCTTCACTCCAGCAGCCCCAGAGCCTTCAAAATCAAGGCTCTCACTGGATTGCCCATAAATATGGCAATTTACAAATTCGTTATAAATCAATCACTTACAATCGCTATCAGTTTTGTAGCAGAAGCCGTTCTGCAAGCAATGATTTACGCATTGCAACAAATTTTTTGTGCATAAGTCAGGCGTCACTAACCTGTATCAGCTCGAAAAAGTGGTATGGAATCATGAAAAACAGATCTAGGAACGCATGCGACGCGAATGTTCATGGACAGCCTGCACCAAGGACGCCACATGCTCTGGGGGTGTGTACTGACTTATGCCATGCCCGAGGTTGAAAATGTGGGTTGGGCCGGTACCGGTGCCGGTGAAGGGTGTGCCAAAACTGCGCAGCACCTTGGCCACTTCGGCTTCAATTTGCGCCGGTTGGGCAAAAAGAACGTTGGGGTCCAGATTACCCTGCAGGGCTTTGGTACTACCGACCAGGGCGCGGGCGCGGGTCAGATTGACAGTCCAGTCCAGACCCAGCACATCACATTGCAAAGCGCCCATTTCTTCGAGCCAGAGCCCACCACCTTTGGTGAACACGATGCTGGGAATGCGCACACCGTTATGTTCTTTCTTCAGTTGCCCCAGCACCCGCGTGGTGTAGGCCAGACTGAATTCCTGGAAGGCGCCATCGGCCAGTACGCCACCCCAACTGTCAAAGATCATGACAGCCTGGGCACCGGCCTCAATTTGCGTATTGAGGTACAGCGCAACGGCATCGGCATTGATCTCCAGGATCCGGTGCATCAGGTCGGGACGGCTGTAAAGCATGGTCTTGACCAGACGGTAGTCGTCGGATCCGGCGCCTTCCACCATATAGCAAGCCAGTGTCCAGGGACTTCCGGAAAAACCGATCAAGGGCACCCGGCCGTTCAGGGCTTTGCGAATCGACGTGACGGCGTCAAACACGTAGCGCAGTTTGTCCATGTCAGGTACGGCAAGTTTGGCAACCGCCGCTTCGTCACGCACTGCATGAGCGAATTTGGGACCTTCGCCGAGCGCAAACGAGAGACCGAGCCCCATCGCGTCCGGCACGGTGAGAATGTCACTGAACAGGATGGCGGCGTCCAGTGGGTAGCGGTCAATCGGCTGCAGCGTGACTTCGGTGGCGTAATCGGTGTTGGTGGCCAGCCCCATGAAGCTACCGGCCTTGGCGCGGGTGGCACGGTACTCAGGCAAATAGCGCCCGGCCTGGCGCATCAACCAGACCGGCGTGTGATCAGTGGCCTGGCGCAGGCAGGCTCGGATAAAGGTGTTGTTTTGCAGTGGCGCAAAGGCGCTTGGGTTGGCAGATGTATTCATGCCCCAATTGTCGCAGCAAGAAACCCTCACGGCAGTCGCATGGCCGCATCCTCGAAAGTGCCGGACCCGGCGTCCAGGTGACAGGCGGCACAGTTGCTTCGGCTCTTGACCTTGGGCGACTGCCAGTCAGCGGCGGTGATGTCACGGTGCTTCTTGACCCAGTACGGTGTCTCGGTGATTCGCAGTGGTACCGTACCGGCCGCGACCGAGAGGTCGATCTTGGTCGCGGGCTCGGTCTTGCGCTGGTCGGCCGAATTGGCCGTCAGAAAAGTCAGCAGCGCCGTCGTAGTCGGCCCATCCAGCGCCAGGTCGGTACCAAAATGCTGCCCCTGCTCACTCATGATTCGTGACCAGGAACGACGCGGCAGCAGCGAGGGGTGAAAAGCCAGGTGGCAGCTGCCGCACTCCTCACGCCACTGGGCATTGTCGGCCAGCTTGGGGCCCACAAATGCCACACCCGGTGCCGTCAGCGTGGGTGCCGGGCGACCAGTTTGCGGCTCCGGGGGTGCGTGCAATGCGTAGAAGAACCACCAGATGCCAAAGCCCAGCATCAGCACGACCATGGACGCCGCCACCAGCCCTCGGGGTCGCACCACCAGGGCGCTGGCGTCGGCCAGTTTGCTACCCGTGAGCATGGAACGCGCCAGATTTTCTCTGTGCAGCCAGCTCTCCACCACCACGCCGGCAAGGTGTCCAAATACCAGCAACAGCATCAGATTGGCCGAGAGTTCGTGCAGGCTCTTGAAGATCCTGCCCTGGCTGATACCCATCCATCCTGCCGCGAGCCCGTGCTGTTCTTCAGCACCGAGGGTGAAGAAGCCGGTTCCAGCCACCACCAGCGTCAGTGCCAGCAGCATATAGATGGCAAGACTTCCTGTGGGGTTGTGTCCGAGATGGCGCTGCGCCGTGCGTGACAGCACCTGACGCAGGTACTCGAGTGCTTCTCCCGGACTGAACCAGAACGCGGAAAAGCGGGCGTAGTGGGTGCCCAGGAAACCCCAGAAGAGTCGAAAGACGATCAGGCCCATCATCTGGTAGCCCAGAAACACATGGACCGAGAGCCAGCGATCTGACTCGCTGGTCAGCCACGCGCCAGCAAAACTCAGGGCCAGTGACCAATGAAACAGGCGGGTCGGAATATCCCAGATCAGGGTAGCTCGCATAGGGGATCAGTCTTTGGTGAAAAGAGCTGACCTTAACCAGCGCAAATTAAGGCCCGCTTAACTGGCTGGCCCATCGATGGCTCTGCGTCGCGGCGCTACAGCGAAGCCAGCGCCGAACGCAGATCCTTCACTGTCAGGATTTCCGACAGCACGACCGGCGCCTGCCCGGCCTTGTAAATAACGTACACCGGTACGCCGTTGCGACCCAGTTGCGCCAGCGCTGCGGTGATGGCCGGATCGCGTCGTGTCCAGTCGGCGCGCAGCAAAGTCACCTTGCGGGCCTCCATGTCGGCAAGTACATCGGCATTGACCAGCGTCGTCTTCTTGTTGTACTGACAGGTCACGCACCAGGCTGCCGTAAAGTCGACGAACACCGGAGCGCCGGTTGCCAGGACCTGCTCGACCCGCCCCGGAGCCCAGGCCTGCCAGCGATCAGACGTCGACGGAGCGTTGTTGACTTCAGCCATTCGCGTCACATTGCGGCCAAGCACACCCAGTAGCAGCGCAAACCCGAGCACCGTGATGGCGCCCAGAAGCAAACGGCTGCGCCCCTTGAGCGTCAGCGACCACAGGACGCCCGCACCAGCGACCAGCAGGGCCAGCAGGGCGCCGACTCCGTCGATGCCGGTCTGCTGGCCCAGCACCCAGACCAACCACACGACGGTTGCAAACATCGGGAACGACATGGCACGACGGAAGGTGTCCATCCAGACTCCCGGACGCGGCAGCAGGCGTGCCACTGAGGGAGTCAGGCTCGCAGCCAGGTAGGGCAGTGCCATGCCCAGACCGATGCTGGCAAAGACCAGCAGAGCTTTCGGCGCTGGCAGGCTCAGCGCCAGTCCCAACGAAGCACCCATGAAAGGCGCTGTGCAGGGCGAGGCCACCGCGACCGCAAGCACACCCGACAGAAACGCGTCAACAGCGGGATTTCTGGCCTGCAGCGTGCTGATGCGTCCGGGCAGGAACTGGCCGAACTCGAAAAGGCCGGCCAGATTCAGACCCATCACCGTGAACAGCACGGCCAGTGACGCCACCACCACGGGCGATTGCAACTGAAAACCCCAACCTAGTTGCTCACCGGCGCTGCGCAGGCCGAGCATGAGCGCTCCCAGCGCCAGGAATGACACGACCACACCCGCGCTGTAGGCCAGCCCACTGATGCGATGACCCCGACGGTCATCCGCATGGCGCGTGAAACTCATGACCTTGATCGCCAGCACCGGGAACACGCAGGGCATCAAATTCAGGATCATGCCGCCGAGCAGCGCCCCCAGCAGCGCCGCCATCAGCGTCAGGGACGGTGCAGAGTCAGCCGGGGCTACAGGTGCGTCAGCAGGGTTGGTGGAGGTCTTGGGCCAATCACCCTGCACCTTCAACTCCGCCCGGTAGCCCTGACCGCCTGCCGCCAGCACCACCGGCATCACGTCAGGCGAATTGCCGCGCTGGGGTGAGAGGGGGACCCGGGCGCTCCATACCGCCCCGTTCCAGTTCTGTGTCCACTGTGCAGCCGTCTCAATCACTTCCGGCGTTTCAGGAAACAAGTCCAGGGTCTTGCCGCGCAGTTCCACCGGCAGCCCCTGCACCGTCAGCTTGATTGCGTTACCGTCAATCAAGACGCTGCTGTCCGGGAGAATACCTGTACGTCCCAGCACCGGACCCGGTTGCGCAGCCAATGCTCTGGTAAACGCCACACTGTTGGCGGCCGTCGAGCCCTTGACCGGGACCTTCAGCGCAAACTCGCCCTCCTCGGGAATACATTCCTTGCGACAGACCAGCCAGTTGGCCTTGAGTTTGACGTCAATCTCGTTGTTGCTCGCGCCCGCTTTGAAGGCATCGGAAATGGTGAGCGGCACCGGCAACAACACGGTGCCGTCAAAGCCGTAATTGGCCAGGTTGCCAATCGGTATCTTCTTGGGCACCGGCCAGGCAATGTCGCCTGCTGTGATGCCCGCCGGCAAGGTCCACTGCACGGTGATTGGCAAGCCCGAGTCGCCCGGATTTTTCCAGTAGGTGTGCCAATCCGGTTGGTGCGTGAGTTGCAGACCCAGCCAGACCGTCTTCCCAGGATCAGCACCATCGGGCGCATGGGCCAGCAACTCGGCCCGGACTTGCGGTGTCGTGACCACTGCTTTGCCTGAATTTTGGGCGCTCGCAAGCAAAGGTAAGTTCAGAGCAGCCAGCCAAAAGGCGGCGGCGCAGCAGCGCAGAAGAAAGGGTGTGCGTGTCGATGCCATCAACGGGATTAGATCAGAAGCTCAATGTCCCCTGTGTAAAGACAGGAGGCAACTTTTTTGGTGCCTTGATGCGAAGTTGTTTGTTGACGTTTTCGCGTCCGAAAACAACCTCGATGTCGGCCACCGACACGCCAAATTGTGGCGCCAGAAACCGCACCATGTGGTCGGTCGCCTTGCCGGCCACGGGTGCCGCCGTGACGCTGACCTTGAGTTGCGTTCCTTTGGGCTTGCCGATGGCGTCCTTGGCTGCACTGGGCTTGCCAAGGATATTGACGACCAGGACGTCACCCTCCCAGACGAAAAAAGTGTCGCCCGTAGCGTTTCTGACCTGGCCTCGACTCATGGAGCAAAACCCAGCACGACCCGGCGCGTACTGGCTGATTTCTTTTCTATCTTGGTGACAATGACCGCTCCGATTTCAGCCGTGTTGGCCACATGGGTGCCACCACAGGGCTGGAAGTCAATCAGTTCCATGCTGCCGATCCGTATCGTGCGAATCTTGCCACTGCCGCGGGGCGGCTGCACCGACATGCTCTTGACCAACGCCGGATTGGCATCAAGCTCCTCGTCGGTAATGGCCCCCACAACGACCGGGTGTGCCGCTGCCACCAGACGCGCAATGCCGGCACTCAGTTGTTCCTTGTCCAGGGCCTCGGTCATGTTGAAGTCGAGTCGTGCATAGTCGGGGGTAATCGAGCAGCCATTCACCAGTTGCGGCACAAGATGGCACAGCAGGTGCGTCGTCGTGTGAAAGCGCATCAGGCGGTGCCGCCGCTGCCAGTCGATGCGGGCCGTGACAAGGTCACCCACAGCCAGAGACACGCCAGCGACATGCCCGGACTGCAGCAGAAGAGCCAGCAGTTCTGGCGCCGGTAGATGGCAGATATCGGCATTGAAGCTGCCGTCTTCTGCCTTGCCCTTGCGGCTATCAAGGATGGCGATTTCGCTACCATCAGCGAGAGCCAGCACCCCGGAGTCACCGGCTTGCCCACCGCCGAGTGGGTAAAAGACGGTGCGGTCCAGCACGATGCCCTGCCCCGTGATGGCCATCACCGTGGCAGTGCATTCGGTCTGGTAGGCGTTAACGCGAAAGAGGTCTTGTGTCATGCTTCGATAATAACGGCATGCCTGCCACCGCCGCCACAGCACCTGCCATTGTCCTGTGCACACTCAATGCCATCGGACACAACCACTGGCACAGCGAGAAGTAGCCACTCAAAGGTGTCAATCATCACGATTTTGCCAATGTTCACAAACATGACAATTCAGCGCGAATACAACGCGATAGTCCTAATGGACTATTGTTGAACATATCCACAGTATCAACAATGGCTTAAAAGGTGCCATGTCTTTTCCGCAGCTCGATGTGGTGACGCACTAGATAACAACGGGGAGACACCGGATGAAGCGGAATCTACGCGCCTTGCGCGCCACTGTCTTCGTTCGTATTCAATCAACCGCAAGGTCCCGATTCGCGCTGCGAGTCTTGGGCATCTCGCTGGCGATGACCTTGGCTGGGTGTGGCGTCTTCAGCACCTTGTCTGCAGCGTCAAAGAAGTCCGGTCACGACGATGCAGCGATCAGCCCGGAAACCATGATTATCTTGCCTGCGCCGTCGAACAAGGACGGTGCTGTGCTCGGTGCCAAGAAGTTTGGCTTGATGGCACTATTTTCCAGCCTGGCCTATTCAAGACATGTACCAGATGGCGCACGGACAGATTGCAGTTTGACTGCTATGTCGCACCCCATTACAGCGATAGACCCCCTAAGAACCACACTCACCAATGGCGAAGCAGTGCCACTACCGCGGTGGCAACTCTGGAACAACCCACTTGGATGCTTTGCCGAAGGTGGTCTGTATTTTGAGACGTATGTGTTTGGGACGCAGACGTCAACATCGGCGCAAATCAAACATGCAGTCATTGCATTTCGTGGCACCGAATGGTCAATGACCGATTGGTGGAATGATTTTGAAGTTGCCATCCTGGGGCTCGATCCTGAGGAATATCGCTTGGCAAGGGAGAAAGTCAAGCTTGCAATTGAACAACTGAGAAGGGGCAATGGCGATCTAAAGGTCTATCTCACCGGTCACTCCCTTGGCGGCGGACTGGCGCAGCAGATCGCGTACATCGAGGAGAACACAGCAGCAATTGTTTTCGACACCTCCCCGGTAACGAACTGGTCTTACTTGTCACGGGAAGGTCTGATCAAAAACGATCTACAGGATCCTGAAATCACCCGGGTCAGTGAAAACAAGGAAGCCTTGTCCTATGTGCGATGGGTGACTTCGCGCCTTAACTTCATGCGCTTCCAGCGGTCTGACTATCTGTTCTTCTTCAACAAGACGACGAACCCTATTGACGCGCATGACATGAGTATTTTGACCTGCAACTTTGCGCTCCGCGTGAAGGATGAAGACGATAAGTTTCATTACCGACCGGAAATGGCCACGAATGTTCTCAATCTGTCGCCAACAGAATACCGCGATGTACCTTGTCCAAAGAAAGACTTTGATGATGTCTGGAGAAAGAGTTTCCCAGCTCCAGCGAAGTCGTAGCAAATAGGTGCGGATGTTTTTATTGATTTTTTTCGGAGGATGTGATTATGAATCGATTATTCAGTTTGACAAGGTCATTCAGTTTGTCCTTGGCTTTGGGGTTTACAAGTCTTCTTGCTCACGCAGGTAATGGGGATGAATGAGGTGACCAATCTAGCAATCAGACAACTCACGAACTAGACCATTGGAGCAGACATGGGTATGACCAACCTCGGCACGCCAGGCGACGACAGCATTTTGGGTGGTGACGAAGATGACCTCTTGGCGGGTGGTGCCGGCGCCGATTTCCTTATCGGTGAAGGTGGCAATGACACTCTGAACGGTGGCCTGGGCAATGACACTTTGAGCGGTGGTGCAGGAGCGGACACGGCGCAGTACGCCGGACTGTATGCGAGCTACAGCGTGACACAAAGTCCGAGCGGTACGCTGCAAGTTGTGGGACCG
>CAIQVX010000346.1 GCA_903875275.1 uncultured beta proteobacterium
CGCCAACCTGAAGAAGGAGCAGGAGTTTCATGACAGCGACATTACCTTCCGCGTTCGCGTGAAGGCAGATGGCAAAGAGAAAACCATCACCATCGCCTTGAAACCCGCCGATAGCGCGGCCAAAAAGCTGAAGATCGCTTTGGGCGAGAGCACATCCCTGTGGCCCGAAATTCTGTCGGTCCAGTGGACGCACCGGCACTACGTGGCCGACGATGAATACATTCCGCACGGCGAAGACATTGCCGCCTTCCTGAAGCGCGAAATCGCCAAGCCCATCATCCGCTGGGAAGACAGTCCGCAACTGGGCTACGAAATCTTGCCCAACAAATACTTCTACTGCTACCAGCCGCCGACCCCGGCGAAAGACTTGCTGGCGCAGTTCTGGAGGCTGGAGAAAGAGGCGGAGAAGATGGTGGAGGGGTTAGCGAAATGAGTACCACTGGCCACGGCGCAACAGTCGATTCGAGCTTGCTCGGTCAATCGCCGGTTAGTTGGCGAGTTGATCGTATTCGCGATCATCTGACGGGCATCGTGGGCGGCGAGTGGGGTGACGATCCTGATGCGCACGATGAGGGGGCCGAGCTACCAGTGATTCGTGTGGCTGACATTCGTGATCTCGATCTGACGATTGAAGGTCTTACCGTTCGGCGAATCAAAGAGTCGAAGTTAGCCGGGCGATTGATTGGAAAGCGAACGATTCTTCTCGAAAAATCGGGTGGAGGTGAGAACAAGCCCGTTGGACGGGCCGTGCGTACTAACATGATTACCTTTGATGCCATTTGCTCAAATTTCATGGCGAAGGTTGACTGTGGCGACACAGTGGAGCCACCATTTGTTGTTTACACACTCGATGCCCTCTATTCATCTGGCGTGAATGGCGCTTGTATTCAGCAAACGACCGGCATACAAAATCTGCGGGTGTTGGATTACCTGAACACAAAGGTCGCTATACCATCATTGCCCGAGCAACACCGCATCACCACGTACCTCGACGCAAGCTGCGCCGCCATTGACGCAGCGGTCTCCGCCAAACGCCGCCAGCTCGATACCCTGGATGCCCTGCGCAAGTCCATCATTCAGCGTGCAGTCACACGGGGAATTGGATCCGACCCTACGCTCGAATCCACCGGCAATGTGTGGCTGGAGCAAATACCACGCGGCTGGAAGCTGGTTGCCCTCAAACGTATCGCCGAGATTCGGGGCGGCCTGACCCTTGGCAAGCAGTACGAAGGTGAGCTGATCGAGCGTCCATATTTGCGAGTCAGCAATGTGCAGGACGGCCACCTCGACTTGGCCGACGTGTCCGTAATCGAACTCCCGGCCGGCGTGGCGGCCGGCGTGGAGCTTTGCTCGGACGATGTGTTGATGACCGAGGGCGGTGACCTGGACAAGCTGGGGCGCGGACATTTGTGGCGCGGCGAGATTCCGGGCTGCCTGCACCAGAACCACATCTTTGCCGTGCGCTGCTTCCGGCATAAGCTCAAACCCATGTTTCTAGCCTATGCCACCGCCGCCCAGTATGGGCGTGACTACTTTGAGGCCACCGGCAAGAAGACCACCAACCTGGCCAACACCAACGCCACCAAGGTCGGCCAATTTCCCATTCCCTTGCCACCGTTGCCAGAGCAAGAAGCCATCTGCGCCCATCTCGATCAAAAGACAGTTGAGGTGGACCGCATCACCGCCACCATCACCACCCAAATTGCCACCCTGACCGCCTACCGCAAATCCCTGATCCACGAATGCGTCACGGGCCAGCGGCGCGTCACTGAGGCGGACACGGCAGATCACCAGTTGTCCGAAAATGCCGGACAGGTGAGAATGTCAATACTGCAAAGGGGAAGGTCAATTTGTCCCCCTCCCCAACCTGAAAGGACTGCGTGATGAGCACATTGAGCCAAATCGAATCCGAGATCGCAGCGTTGCCGCTGAATCTTCGAGCCGAGGTGCTGGATTTCGTCCAGTTCGTCAAACAGCGCCATGGTCTTGCGCGCCCACCGGTTGCGCTTGCGCCCTCAGCCGATACGGGTGATTCCCCCTTCTTTCGGGCGCTGGAGGATGTGGGCTTTGTAGGGTGCATCGAAACGGATGAGCAGCTTTCCACGACCTACAAGAGCCAGCTCGATTTCGCCAGCAAGACGGGGGCGCGGCCGTGATTTTGGTCGATACCGGGGCCTGGTTGGCCTTGGCAGACCGGGGTGATGCCCATCACGCTCGCTGCCGAGAGTTTTTTCGACACAACCGCGATGCGTTGATGACCACCTACCCGGTGCTGGTGGAGTGCGTGCACCTCATGTTCAAACGCATTGGGGTGGCAAAAACATTGGCTTGGATGGAGACGCTGGGCACGCAGGGGGTAGGTATTTTTGTCATGACGGCCGATCATGTCCCCCGGCTGGCGGCACTGATGCACCAGTACGCTGATTTGCCAATGGACTTGGCGGATGCGTCGCTGGTGCTGGTGGCGGAAGAGTTTGGCGAAGGGCGCATCGTCAGCACCGATGAGCGGGATTTCCGGACCTACCGTTGGAAAAACCAGCGCCCATTCCGCAATCTGTTGCTGACATCGGTTTGAGCAGAAGCCATGGCCCTGGCGCCGGAACTGAAGTTTCAAAAGCACATCGCGGACTTTCTGGTTCGCGTGCACAATTATGGCGTGCTCGAACAGAGCGACATCACCGACACCGAGCACAGCATTGCCGAAGATGCGCTTTGGTCTTTCCTGAACGCTACGCAGGCTGATTCGCTCAAGAAACTGCATGCCGACTACGGCACCGATGCTCGCGATGAGGTGTTCAAGGCCTTGCGCAGCGAACTGGCCCACACGCCGCTGTGGATGCTGTTGCGCCACGGCTTGAAGGTGCGTGCGCTGGAGTTGCACCTGTTCTACCCCAAGCCGCGGTCCAGTGAGAGTGCCGCCACCAAAAAGTACCTTCAAAACCGCATCACCTTTCGACCGCATTTTTACTTTGGCGACACCAATCAGGAGATTGATTTCGTTTTCTTTCTCAACGGCCTGCCCATCGTGGCGCTGGAGTTGAAGCACGAAAAGAACCAGACCGTGCATGACGCGGTGGCGCAGTTCACCCAGCGTGACCACGCGCGCAAAATTTTTCAACATCCATTTCTATACCTGGCTGCCGATACCAGCGACGTGAAAGCGGGCACCGACCCGCGCCGCGAGGAAAACTTTCGCTGGCACAACATGGGGCTGACAAACAAGGCGATGAACGAAACCGAATACCCGGTTGAGTTTTTGTACGGTGAGGTGTTGGGCCGGGATGCGCTGCTGGAAGCGCTGTCATTTTTCCTGGTGCGTGTGCCCAAGCGCGATGCGCAGGATGACAAGACGGAGCGCGCCGCCTTCACGCTGTTTCCGCGCTACCACCAGAGCCGCACGGTGCGCAAGGTTGCAGATGACATTTCAGCCCATTTTGCAGAACTGGGCGACATTGGCCGCAAGTACCTGGTCAACCATTCAGCAGGCAGTGGCAAGACCTTGACCATTTGCTGGCTGGCAGATCGCTTGCACAGTCTGTTCAAACCTGGCACGAGCGAGAAGCTGGTGGACATGGTGTTCATCCTGACCGACCGCAAATCGCTGGATACCAATATTCGGGACGACCTGGAGAACTTCACCCACTTGAAAGATGTGGTGGGGCTGGCTCGCAAGGCAGACGACCTGCCGCGCTTTATGGCGCAGCGCAGGTCGATCATCGTGACCACTCAGCAAAAATTTGCCTGGGTGCTGGATGAAATCAAGAACAACCCGGAGTTGAAAAAACTGCGGGTGGCCTTTTTGATTGATGAGGCGCACCGCTCGCAAGAAGGCCAAATGGGTGCGGCCATCCGGTTACCTTTCCGCAAAACCGATGAACCCGACGCCGAGGACGCGGCTGATGAGACGGCAGACCCGCAGGAGCAAATTGCCAGGATCATTCGTGAGCACGACCTCAATCAGATGATGGTCGCGTTTACCGCGACGCCTGCGCCCGTTACGGTCAATCTGTTTGGTGAGGCTTTCGACACTTATTCCGAGGCCGAGGCCATCGCTGAGGGCTACATCGTGGATGTTGCGGCCAGCATCATTTCGTACAAGACGCTGTACAACCTGCATTGTCCGGTGGTGCCCAAAGGGGATGAAGAGAAGCAGTACCCCGCAGGCGTCGTCGCCAAGGCGCTGAAGAACGTGGCCTTTCAGGATGACGGCTTGATCCAGTACAAGGCCGAGGTGATGTTACGTATCTTTGAGAAAGATGTGATGCCGCTGATTGCCGGGCGTGCCAAGGCGATGATCGTGACCAGTTCCCGTGTAGCTGGGTTACGTTATTTTGAAATCATCCGGGAGAAACTCAAGGAACGTGGTTCGGCCTACCAGGCGTTGTATGCGTTCTCGGATTTCACCCACCCCAAAACCAATGCGGCGATCAGCGAGCACGCGGTCAACGCGCTGAGTGACGGCGAGTTGATTGAAGACCGTTTTGAGGGTGATGACTATCGGTTGATGATTGTGGCTAACAAGTTTCAGACGGGGTTTGACCAACCCTTGCTGGCGGGCATGTTCTTGGACAAGCCGGTGGTGGACCGCAACGCCGTGCAGACATTGTCACGGCTGAACCGCTGCCATGATGACAAGAAAGACGTGGTGGTGGTGGACTTCACCAACAATGCCAAGGCCATTCTGAAGGCGTTCACCAAATATCGCAAAGGCCCACCGTTTGAACCGGAAGAGCCAGATCAGGCGCTGTGCCTGAAACTGCACGCTGAGATTTTGGCAGCCGGGTTGTTCGCACAGAAGGACGCCGCTGACTTGGGAAAGCTGTTGGCAACTGGCACCGACGCACAGGTGCAGTTCTCGGTCAACGCCCTACGAAACCGTTTTCAGGCTCAATGGAGCGACCTGGAGGAGCGCAAGGCGTTCGTTTATCTGCTAGCCAAGTTTGTGAAGAGTTTTCATTTCCTCACCTGTTTCTTTACATTTTCAGCGGAAGTCAAGGAACTGGCCACATTTGCTGAGTACGTCGGGCCGCAGCTCATCAAGGCGGGCAGCGTGTCGGAGTTGATGAAGCTGATTCGGCAAACCGAAGTCATCAAAGCAAATGTTGAATATCAGGGGGTCACCACGAGCGGTGGGCCAGTCAAACTCAAACCCGGTAAGGGCAAGCCCGGTTCAGGTCCGCCACCGATCAAGGTGTCGGTTCAGGAAATGATCGCAAAGATTCTGGCCCAATTCCCCATCACGGACGAAGAGGCCATTCTTATCAGGCAGGTGACCGAAGAAAAGGCCGCTGATCTGTTGATCCGTGAAACTGTGACTGTGCACCGCTCCGATGGCATCTATCTCAATGGTGCCTACCGTGGTCAGGTGAATGGCGAGATTCAGACGGTCTATAGCGACATGGGAAGCTTTGAGGAGTTGTCCGACATCAAGTACACCGATGTGGCGGGCATCTTCGACATCATGGCCATGACGGTGATTCAGCACCACCTGCACGTTGCAGCGTAACGCCATGAGCAAGACCATCGCGCAAATCCCCGAAGCCGACCGGCCGCGCGAGAAGTTGCTGCGCAAGGGGGCGTCAGCCTTGAGTGACCAGGAACTGCTGGCCGTGCTGCTGGGCAAAGGCACTGCCAGCATGGACGTGATGGCCCTGGCCGCCAAGCTGGCACGCCTGATTGACGAAAAGGGTCTGCAAGTCAAGGCTGACGACCTGACGCAATTCGACGGCATGGGCGATGCCAAAGCCACCCTGATACTGGCCGCCATTGAGTTTGCCCGCCGCCGCATCAAACCGGAAGGCTCAAAGATTGAAACCCCAGCCGACCTGTTGCCCCATGTTCGGCACTATGCCGACCGCAAGCAAGAGCATTTTCTGTGTGCCAGCATCAACGGGGCCAATGAGATCTTGAACATCCGCGTGGTGTCGATTGGCCTGCTGGATCGCAGCCCGGTGCACCCGCGTGAAGTGTTTGCCGATGCCCTCGCAGACCGTGCCGCCGCCATCATCGTGGCGCATAACCATCCCAGCGGCGGTGTGGAGCCGTCACAAAGCGACATCAGCATTACCGCGCAACTCAAGGCAGCGGGTGAAATCCTTGGCATTGAGATGCTGGACCACATCATCTTCGATCGAACCGACTACTTCAGCTTTCTGGAAGCAGGGCGGTTGTGAGCGACTCGGCAGCAGTTTTGATTGCCTATTGTCGAGAAAACTCTCGTGTTTGCCCCATGCCGCAGCCTTGGAGTGTGCTTTGGGAATTGTTGCCCAATCGGACGCGTGTCGGAGCCGGCTGGCAGCCGCCTCTGCCCTTGATTCTTGGGGCATGGGATGACACACCCAATATGCTGAAAATGCTTCGTCTAGCAGAACACATTGAGTGGGCCGCCAAGCATGGTGCTCTGGAACCGGTTGCCCGGGCTTTGCGCGACCTACGAGAAGATGAGTGGTTTCACATTGGCGACTAAACCGAACAACTATTCAAGGGGTTCCCTATGAACGTTGACGCACTATTTTCCTCGTTGTCGTCAGCCAGCATCGCTGGCCAGATTCAGTCAGCCGAACGCGTCGTCTGTTACGCCGGGCCGGGCATTCAGAGTGACGTGGCGCAGGCCATGGTGGAGATGGCTGGCAGTCTGGGGTCTGAAATGCTGACCGTTTGCCTGGATTTTGACGACCGCGTGATGCGCATGGGTTATGGCGATGTGGCGGCTGTGAAGATGCTGCTTGATGCTGGAATTGTTGTCAACAACGCACCCGGATTGCGAACGGCTCTGGTGATTATTGACGGTAACGGCTTTATCTTCACGCCTACCGCGCTCTATCTGGAGGCCGAACAGACCGATGGCGCTGCGTTCAACGCGATACGCATGTCGAGCGAACAGGTGGCCGAGGCGCTTGCGCGCCTCTCACCCGCAGCCAAGGTGATCGCCGCAGCTCAGGCCAAGACCCCAGAAGAGAAGAAGCGCATCGAGGAATTGCTGGTGGAGGTGCAGTCGGTCAAGGTAACGCCAGCCGCGCTAGCCGCAGTGACCGCCAGTCTGGAAGAAGTGCCACCGGTGAGCTTTGATCTGGCGCGGCAGGTGCGCGTGTTTGAGCCGTATCTGCAATACGTGGAACTGAGTCTGACCGGTGCCGCCATTCAGCGCCATCGACTGGCGATTCCGCCGAATATTCAGAAACTTGGGGGCGGCAAGGATTTGGAAGACCGGTTGCACACCACATTCGAGTTGATTGAAAAGGGCAGCAAGCTCTCATCCAAACCGCTTGAAGACGCATTGAATGTAATTCGCAAGAATTTCACGCCGTCACTGGGCAAGGATCATGGGCGGGTGGTGTTGAAGGCGGCAAAACCGCATTTGGTGGAGAGGCTGGCTGAATTTCGGGCCAAACTGGACGCCCACCAGAAGGATGTGGCGGCTGGTTTGCAGAAACACCTTGACTCATCCCGTGAACAGATTGTTGGGTATTACCAGCAGCGCGTCATTGACGCCCGACCCGATGCGCTGCTCGGGCAATCACTGAGCGGCGTGATTTCGGAAGATTCTGCAAAACGATGGCTCAATGGCGAGTTGGACCGGGTCTTCCCTAGTGCGGAGTCGCTGATACTGGAAATGAGATTGGACGAACGCTATAAGGACGTGACTTTCGAGACACTGAACCGGGATGACTTTCTGGAGTCGGTCAAAGAAGCATTCCCGAATGTGGATTGGGAAAAGGCGTACGAAGAATTCAAGGCAGCCGGTCAGAGCGAGAAGAAGGACCCGGCCGCCAAGTAGTTGCGTTGGATTGCTGCGACAGCGCGAAATATATGTTGGCGGCTGTGATGGACGGTGATGCGCTGGGGCGCTACTGAGTGCTTGCCAGATTTGCAAGGGGGTATTTCTGGGGGCACTTTGATTTCAATTAATCTTGAAATCCAGCATCCATGCGGGTTGTAGACGATGATCTGTGTCCCGTCCACGCCAAGGAAAAAACGAGGCCGTTGTAAGTCATTGATTTACAACGGCTTTTGTCATTTTTGACCTGTTATTTGCCACCCGTTTCACGAAGCACTGGTGCTACCCCGAGGGCCCCTTGGGGTAACAGCTTTTTGGGCCTTTTCGTGCACCTGCATTCAAAAAAGGTTCAATTTGAGTTGCTCCGAGGGGTCCATGTTGACTTCTCAAGGAGCATTACATGTCCGTATCCATCCTGCCAGTTCGACTGGCTTCACCATCTGTCCACCAGGCAACACCGGGCTCACCAGTCCCGCAGCGTTCGTATGCAAACCTGGATGAACCGGAATCATGCCGCAGCCCCAAGCCGGCACCGGACCCAATTCCCGGATTCGTTAATTTCTCTATGGCATCTGGATAGGCCTTGGTGCCGTAGACTTTTTTGTGAACCACTGTATAGACCGATTCCGACAAGGTCACGTCACCCGTGTCACATGGGGGCAGGGCGGAGACCAGCGGTGGTTGAGAACGCGGGACCGTTGAATCCGGCGCCAAGAGGGTGTCCGGTAGTTCCGTTACCGACCATTCCCGTGAGCGTTGTCCGTTCCGCCGGTTTTAACAATTTCAACATTTCAATCTCAAGGTCATCTGGTGAGCCCGATGTAGTCAATACTCTGACCAACGGAATTTAAGGGCTTAGATGACATCCTCAGACGAATCAACTCTACGAACCGGCTTTATGGTTCTGCACGGCAACCGGTTGGAAGATCTGCGGGATTTGTTGACTTGCTTTCTCAAGTCTCAACCCTTACCGCCAATGCAGCCAGAGGTCATTCTTGTTCAGAGCAATGGCATGAAGCACTGGTTGGAGATTGCTTTGGCTGATGACGCCGCTTTGGGCATTTGTGCCGCCACCCGGATGGAGTTGCCAGGAAGCTACCTTTGGCAGATTTATCGTAACGTGCTGGGGGCAGATGCAGTCCCGCATCACATGCCCTTTGACAAGGGAAGCCTTCTGTGGCGCTTGATGCGGCTGTTACCGGTCCTCGCGCGCGGGAACCCGGTATACGCGCCACTGGAGCGTTACCTGAGTGGAGGCAGTGACGGTCGCAGGCTGTACCAATTGGCCCAGCAGATTGCTGATGTGTTTGATGGCTACCAAAGCTATCGCGCTGATTGGCTGAGTGACTGGGCCGCTGGAGATGACTACTTACGGTCGAGCGAGGGAAAGCCTGGCGTCCTGGATGACGCACATGCTTGGCAAGCTCAGCTATGGCGAGATATTCGGTCGGATGTAGGTGAAGCGCTGGCTGACGCCTCGCGCGCGGCTGTCCATGATCGGTTCATGAAGAAGCTCGAAGCCCTTTTGGCTGAGTACAAGGCATCCGGCACGGCTCCTAAAGGAATGCCACTGCGCATCGTGGTCTTTGGGATTTCGTCGTTGTCCATGCAAACAGTGGAAGCCTTGGCCCTGCTGGGCCAACTGAGCCAAGTTCTGATGCTGGTGCAAAACCCTTGTCAGTATTTTTGGGGTGATATTGTCGAAGGGCATGATCGCTTGCGGCAACAGGTACGCAAGCGCCAGCAAGCCAAGCCACAACGCGACGGGGTCTTGGATTCCGCACTGGTGCACGCATCCGCGCATCCCCTGCTGGCTTCCTGGGGCAAGCAGGGGCGTGACTACCTGCATTTGCTCGATCAATTTGATCAGGTCGAAGAGTACCGGGGCAAGGTCAATCGTGTGGATGCCTTCGTTGATCCCGTGTCCCTTGCAGAAATTCCGACGCAACTGGCACAGGTGCAATCAGCGATTCTGAATTTGGAGCCGGTGCCGACCGCGCCCATCGCTTTGCCGCAAGGCGATGGCTCCATCACCTTTGTCACGACGCACTCGGCGCAGCGTGAAGTCGAGGTTTTGCACGATTGTTTGCTGGGCTGGTTTGAGGCCAGTCCTGATCTGAACGCCCGTGACGTCATGGTGATGACGCCGGATATGGAAGCCTTCGCACCGCACATCCACGCCGTATTTGGCCGCTTTGCCAGAGGCCAGCCACGCTACGTCCCCTATTCTGTGGCCGACACCACGGTGCGACAGTCGCCCATTGTTCAGGCTCTGGAGCTTTTGCTGTCGTTACCGGGTTCCCGCGTGTCACTGGTCGATTGGCTAAGCCTCTTCGAAGTCTCTGCCGTAAGAAATCGATTTGGTCTGGAGCCATCCGATATCGAGCAGTTGCAAATCTGGCTTACCGCTGCCGGAGTTCGATGGGGACTTGATGCCGAGCACCGCCAGGCATGGGGCGTTCCTGCCGAGGTGCAAGACGCAGACCAGAACACCTGGGCGTTCGGACTCCGTCGGCTATTGCTGGGTTACGCCGTGGGGCAGGGCAGTTCTTGGGGTGGAACCTTGCCGCAGGCCGCAATTCGGAGCTTGGATGCAGCCTTGGTCAGCAAGCTGCTGAATTGGGTGGACGCCATCAGCTTGACCTTGGCTGATCTAACGGGAGAGAAAACACCCGCCCAATGGTGTGCGCTGATGGCGGAAATCGTTG
Organism: uncultured beta proteobacterium; assembly: GCA_903875275.1. Lineage (GTDB taxonomy): Bacteria > Pseudomonadota > Gammaproteobacteria > Burkholderiales > Burkholderiaceae_C > Rhodoferax. The sequence goes on from CAIQVX010000346.1 coordinate 10,486, forward strand.
AGCGCTTTTTTGAATCAAATGACGAAGCACAGGAGCGCTTGCTGCAGCGACTGCTTGAACCGCTGGATGTCTGGCAAAAGACGTGCGACGAAGCCCAGTTTGAGTCGCCGCTGTCATTGGATGTGGTCCGGGAACACTGGTTGTCGGAAATATCAGAGGGTGGGTTGCATCAACGTTTCTTTGGCGGAGGTGTGCAGTTCGGCACCCTCATGCCGATGCGATCCATTCCCTTCAAAGTAATTTGTTTGCTCGGAATGAACGATGGCGACTACCCGAGGCAGAGTGCGCCACGTGACTTTGACTTGATGGCGCAGAGCTGGAGGGCCGGGGATCGATCCCGACGTGAGGACGATCGTTATCTGTTTTTGGAGGCGATTCTGTCGGTACGTGATCGTCTTTACATCAGCTGGCAAGGTCACCGGGCCACGGACAACACCGAGCAACCGCCGTCGGTGCTGGTGGCCCAACTCATTGACTATCTCAACATCGGATGGACACCCAAGCGAGTGCCACAACAGCAACCGCTGCAGCCGTACTCGCAAGCCTATTTCCTGCAGGGCTCAGCTTTCCAGACCTTTGATCAGGAATGGGCGCGCGTTCATGGAAACGACAACACCGAGGGGGCTGGCGAGCCTGGTCAAGCGAGCGAGCTAGCGATTCCAACGGCATTGACACTGGATGACCTGCGGCAATTGATGCGACAACCTGTCGAAGTCTTCTTTCGGTCCCGTCTGCGTGTTCGGTTTGATGTCTTGGAGGAGACGCAGCAAGAGTTGGAACCCTTCTCCCTCAATGGCCTTGAAAAATACCAGATTGGCCAATCGCTGCTGCAAGCCGGTGATTCCAGGCGCGCACTGGCTGATCTCAAACTCAGCGGTAACTTGCCGCTGGCAGCGTTTGGGGAACGCGAGTCGGTCAAACTGGAGCGTGAACTCGATGTCGTACTCGAGCGCCGGGCACTTTGGCGCGGGAAATTTGCCTTTGAGAGTCCTGCGCTGTCGATTGCCTTGAACATCAACGGCACCCCAGTAACCGGTACCTTGAATGGGCTTTGGAGCGCGCAAGACAGAAGTGACGATTCTTTGCATGGCTCCATCCATTCGCTTCTGCAAATCAACCAGCGCCTGGGCGCGGTCCTGGAAGGAGCCCGTGAAGACCAAACTGCGCGGGGCCATATCGTTGCTGGTTTGTGGCTCAATCATCTGGCGGCCTGTGCCAGTGGTATCAGCATGACGAGTACCCAGTTGGGGTTGGATGGCCAGGTCGTTTTCGAGCCATTGCCCCAGGAAGTTGCTTTAAGCATCCTGCAGGGATTGGTCGATGCCTACAAGGAGGCGTGGAAACGCCCGTTGCCGGTGGCATGCAAGACCGCATGGGCCTATTTGCAAGCGCAAGCCAAGGCGCAGCGCGTTGCTGTGGACAACCCCGACAAGGTGAAGGACCCGCATGAAGTGGCACAGGCCATTTTTGAAGGAGGATTCAAGCGCGACAGCGAGTTGACATCGTCCGCCTATCTGGCACGCGCCTTTGATAGTTACCAGGACATTGAGGCTGAATTGCCGCATTGGGCAGAGCTGCTGTATGGCGCGATGGCGTCGCATGTCAGTCTGCAACTGGAAGAGGGGGCTGTAGCATGACGGACCTGACTTCTCAGCCATCGCCCGCGATAGAAAAACTCAACCCTTTGACGATGCCGCTCAACGGCTTGCACGTCATTGAGGCGTCGGCCGGCACCGGAAAGACATGGACCCTGGCCGCACTATATGTTCGCCTGGTTTTGGGCCACGGCCGAGGCAGCGCGCTGGACGCAGGCGCGCTCTACCCCCCGCAAATACTGGTCATGACCTTTACCGACGCTGCCACGTCGGAGCTGCGTGGACGTGTTCGAGAGCGTTTGGCACAAGCGGCGCGTTACTTCAAAGACCTTGAGGCGGACGCAAACGAGGTGGATGATTTCTTGAGAAGTCTGCGCGCCGAGTTTCCTTGCGACCAATGGCCGGCGTGCGCTCATCGCCTGGATATGTCAGCGCAATGGATGGACGACGCGGCCATCTTTACCATCCATGGCTGGAGCAGTCGCATGCTCAAGACCCATGCGTTTGATAGTGCCAGCCTTTTTCAGCAAAGTCGGGTGGAAGACAGCGACAAGCTTCGCCTGAGTGCCGTACAGGACTATTGGCGCAAGTGGTTCTATCCCATTTCCCTGAATCAATTGGGGGCACTGAAATCGATTGGATCCAATCCGGATGAGCTGTTAAAGAATCTGAAGAGTCTCTGGTCTACGACAGAAAACGCACCCGGTGTGGTCCTGCCTGCCGGCAAGGATCCGCATACCCTGATTCAGGAATGGGACACCTGGAACCTCCGGTTTCAAAGTTTGGAAGCGGCTACTCGCGCTGCCTGTACACCAGAGTTGATTGCTTTGCTGGATGACGTGATTGGTGCAAAGTCTCTCAAAAGCTATTTGAAGATTTGGCCAGCCAAGTTGGCTGAATGGTTGCAAGGCGAATCTATTGTTTTGCTGAACAAGAAAGACAAAAAAGACGCAATCATCTTGCTGAATCGTTTCGCGACCACCACGCTGGTTGGCAAAGGGTGGAGCAGGGCGGGAGAGCACCCCCTGTTTGGGCACATTGAAGCAATCTGCCTGCATCTGCAGTCCGAGCCGGACGTCGCAACCGACTTGCTCAATCATGCGGCTGTGAGCGTCGCATTGGCATATCGCAGTGCCAAGGACCAGTTGGCGCAGTTTGATTTCTCGGATCTATTGCAGTGCCTCTACTATGCATTGCAGGCGCAGGATGGACGATTGGCCGCCGCCATTCGACAGCAGTTTCCGATCGCATTGGTGGATGAGTTTCAGGACACCGACCCCTGGCAATACGGCGCCCTGTCCAAAATCTATGGAGAATCCGCAAGCCCAGACACGGGTCTGATCATGATTGGGGACCCCAAGCAGGCCATTTACAGCTTTCGCGGGGCCGACCTCAATACCTACCTTGAAGCCCGCAAGCAGGCGCAGGCGATCCATACCCTGTCTGGCAACTTCCGCTCGACGCATGCATTGGTCACCGCAGTAAACCATGTATTCGAGTGCTCAGAGCAACCCTTTGGCGAAGTCCCATTTGATACCGTAGTAGCGTGCAACGCGAGCGTCAAGCCACTGGTGGTCGAGGGCGCCCCCCAAGCTGCGATGACGGTGTGGCACCAGGCCAATGACAAGCCGCCCAGAAAAGACATCTTCATTCGGCAAATGTCCGAACTCTTCGCCACCCAAATGGTCAAGCTGCTCAATACAAAGGCGGCAGCACCGGGCGAAATGGCAGTCCTCGTGCGCAATGGCCAGGAAGCCAGAGGCGTTCGGCTGGCCTTGTCCAAACGCGGCGTGCGCAGCGTGTACCTGTCTGAACGTGATAGCGTCTTTGCAACTTTGGAGGCGACGGATCTGTGGCGACTGCTGTGTGCAGTTGCCAATCCACGGTCAACCCAAGGCGTTCGTGCGGCGTTGGCGAGCCGACTATGGGGACTGCCTTTCCATGAGCTTGAAGCATTGTTTCAGGATGAAGAAGCGTGGGACGACCTGGTGGATCAATTTCACGGTTGGCAGGCGGTGTGGCAAAGCCAGGGTTTCTTGCCCATGCTGCACCGCGTGCTGCACGATCAATCGATTCCCAGTCGTCTGCTCGATGCGGACGCCTTGAACTCGGACGGCGAGCGGCGCTTGACGAATTTGATGCATTTGGGTGATCTTTTGCAGACCGCGAGTGCAAGTCTTCAAGGTGAGGCGGCTTTGATTCGATACCTCGAGCAGCAAATACAAGATCCAAAGGCCAGTGGTGACACCGCGCAGTTGCGTTTGGAGAGTGATGCCAATTTAGTGCAAGTCATTACCATTCACAAGGCCAAGGGCCTGCAGTATCCCTTGGTGTTTCTGCCGTTTGTTTCGACCTTTATGGCAGAAAAGAAGGACAGTGCAAAGGATGATGCGGATCGACTTGCCGAGGACATTCGCTTGTTCTATGTAGCCCTGACCCGCGCTGAAAATGCATTGTGGGTCGGCATGGCGGAGGTCAAGGGCGACGTGGATGGGACTTCACCGCAAGCCAAGAGTGCGGTCTCCAAACTGTTGCGGCGGCAGGCGCAGGGTGACTTGGCACAAAGGCTTCAAACCTGGGCTGCTTGTAAAGATATCGTTGTCGTGTCTGCACCAAAACCGGACGCAACGCAATACAACCCGGAGGTGACAGCTAAATTCTGGAAACCGGTCTTGCAACCCCAACGCAGCCTCGCGAGTCGATGGTGGACAGCGAGTTTTAGCGCCTTGACCCGTGATTTGGGCGCGCATGCCGTCAGAACGCCCGTGCTGGCAACGGACCGTGATGAACGCATCGACGACTCACTTATCGACAGCACGACCAAAGTCACAGCGCAAATGATTGAAGTTAACCCTTCTGCAGATGCTGTGCTGACTTTCAACGACTTCCCCGCAGGCAGCACCTACGGGACCCTTTTGCACGACCTGCTGGAGTGGCAGTTTGAGCGCAGTTGGCCCATTGCGGACGAGTCATCATCACAGGCGATGACGCAGGAATGGGCCGCGCTGCTGCAGAGAAAGGCAATGCGTTTGAAGTTGGATGAAGCGCAGTGCATCTTGCTTGCAGGGTGGGTCAAGCAAATTTCGCAGGCTTCTCTGAAATTGCCTGGTTCTGTTGGCAGCGAGAAGTCATTGATTCTTGGCGCGCTCAATTGCACTACCGCCTGGGCTGAAATGGCGTTCACGCTACCGGTTCGCACGTTGAGTGCGAATCGAATAGATGCGCTCATTGGTCAGCACATCCTTCGCGACCAAGCGCGCACACCTTTGCAGCCATTGCATCTCGAAGGCATGCTCATCGGCTTCATGGATCTGGTGCTGGAGCATGAAGGGAAGTATTTTGTGCTTGACTACAAATCGAATCGGCTGCCCACGTATGGTGCCGAGGTCTTGCCGGGAGCGATCCTTGCCCACCGCTACGACGTGCAATACACCTTGTATGTCCTGGCTTTGCACCGCCTGCTCAAGTCGCGACTGCCAAACTATGACTATGAGCAACACGTTGGGGGTGCCATTTACTTGTTTCTCAGGGGCATCGACGAACCAGGAGCAGGGCTGTTTTTTGATCGTCCTTCCAAGACACTGATTGAAGCGCTCGATCACGCGTTCGCACAAACCGTTGTTGGGTCGGAGGTAAGGCCATGATTCACGCCGACGCAAGAACTGAAACGTTGCCGCTGCCATTAACTGGACTGGACAAGGCGTTCGCAAAATACCTGCAGCAGGTCCAACCCAGCGCCGACCCCCGACATGAACTGCTGGCTGCGTTGACCAGTTACCAGTTTGGTCGCGGCCATGCGTGTCTGGATCTGGAGTTGTTAGTGCAGAACGGTGGTGATGTTCTGGGGTGGGATGCCACGCTAATCGCATCGCTGCCCTCAGGCCTGGCCGCCTGCGCCGCTTCGCTGCCTTGGATCTCCGGTGAGGGAAGTCCATTGGTATTGGAGGGCGCCCGTTTGTATTTGCGCCGAAACTGGAATGCCGAACAGTGCATCCGGGCGGCAGTTGAAGCGCGGTTGCAGCAAAGCTGTGATATTCCAGAAAGCCTCACTGAATCTTTGGACTTGCTGTTTCCAAAGCAGACTTTTGTGAAAGGATCGGAAGCGCTTTCCAGCAATGCACCAGATTGGCAAAAGGTCGCTTGTGCACTGGCTGCAAGAAAGCGACTGACCCTGATTACCGGCGGTCCTGGAACAGGCAAGACCACGACGGTCGTGCGTTTGTTGGCACTGCTGCAGTCCAGCGCCAACAAGAAGGGGCGTGAATTGCGGGTTGCTTTGGCTGCGCCTACTGGTAAGGCAGCTGCGCGCTTAAGTGAATCGATCGCTTCAGCGGTCGATCAATTGCCGCCATCTATGCGTCCAGAGACTCTGGCCAAGGCCGTGACACTGCACAAACTCCTGCGGATTCGTCCGAACCAGGTTGAACTGGCAGCCCCTGAGTTGGCCGTTGACCTGGTCATCGTCGATGAAGCGTCCATGATTGACTTGGAAATGATGGCCCGCTTGCTGGTTGCGGTGCCGTTGACCGCCAGTTTGATCTTGCTCGGGGACAAGGATCAGTTGGCATCCGTCGAAGCTGGGGCTGTGATGGCCCAGTTGTGCGAAGGAGCGGATGCCGGTCAATACACTTCCGATACAGTCTTGTGGATTAAATCAGTCACTGGCTGTGATCTTGATTTCTGGGTTGGCAGCGGCAGCAGCTTGGCTCAGCAGACTGTCATGCTGCGCTTTAGCCGGCGATTCAAGGATGACAGTGGCATCGGATTGTGGGCCAAAGCCGTGAACGCGGGAGACAGCCGTGCCGTGAAGGGCTTGTGGCGTGAAACACCTGAGTACACAGATCAATTGGCAGCAGTGGTTGACAGACTTGCGTGCGCAACACCACAAGACGCGCGTTTAAGCGTTCTGGTCAGGAATGGATGGCAGGGCTGGTTGGCACACATGCATGCGCTACAAAATGAGAATGCAGGCCCGTGCGCCGATGAGAGTGCCCTTCATGCCTTGAAGACGTTCGCAGCGTTCCAAGTCCTCTGCGCTGTGCGGGAGGGCCCGTGGGGTGTCGCGACGCTTAACCGTCGAATCGCTTTGAGTCTGGGCTTCAAGGACGACGGCTGGTATGCCGGTCGACCGGTCATGGTGACGCGCAATGACTACAACCTGTCCCTGATGAACGGTGATGTGGGCCTGTGCTTGCCGCACAGCAACGGACTAAGAGTGGCGTTTCCGGACGGGCAGGGCGGTATTCATTGGGTACTGCCATCACGTTTGGACGGGGTAGAAAGCGTCTTTGCGATGACAGTTCACAAATCCCAGGGTTCAGAGTTCGATCATGTCTGCCTGGTGTTACCGGACAAACCAGTGGCCGTCTTGACACGGGAGTTGCTCTATACCGGCATTACCCGAGCAAAGGAGCGTCTGACCCTGGTGGTGCCAGAGACTGCGGTGCTGTTGCGCGCGGTGGATTCAAAGGTGCTGCGCAGTGGTGGTCTAAATAGGATTCCCGCTTGTTAAGGTGTTGATGCAAACGGGTCTCCCTCATGGAGCATGATCAAGGGATACAAGAATAGAAACGCTGACAAAAATTGATTGAAAAAACTATCACAAAAGGGAGTTCAATGAAGCTTTTGCACACATCAGATTGGCATCTTGGCCAGAGTTTGAACCAGTTCGATCGCAGCTTTGAGCACGAGCAATTTCTTGCTTGGTTGCTCGATACCCTGGAATCGGAAGAAATTGATGTCCTGCTGATCGCCGGCGATGTATTCGATAACACCAATCCTTCGGCCGCTTCGCAGACCCAGCTCTACCGATTTCTGACCCAGGCCCGCCAGCGCGTGACGCACTTGGGCATCGTCATGACTGCAGGCAACCATGATTCACCGGGTCGACTGGAAGCGCCGGCGCCGTTTTTGTCCCTGTTTGAAGCCTGTGTTGTCGGACAAATCGGAAGAACAGTCGACGGTATTGATCTCAATCGCATTGTGGTTCCGCTCAAGAACCACGCCGGGCAGGTTTCTGCTTGGTGTATCGCCATGCCCTTCTTGAGGCCCAGCGATGTGCCCCCAGTGGAAGACGCTGCCGACACCCACATGGCTGGCATTGGAGCCCTTTATGCTCGAGCCTACGAGTTTGCTCTAAGCAAGCGCAGCCCAGGGCAGGCCATCATCGCACTAGGCCACTGCCACATCACTGGAGGCAAAGTATCGGAGGACTCCGAGCGTCGCATTGTTATCGGCGGTTCCGAGGCGCTTTCGGTAAAAGTCTTTGATCCTGGTATTGCCTACGTCGCACTGGGTCACCTTCATCTGGCGCAAAAAGTAGGCGACGATGTAACCCGCCGCTACTGCGGCAGTCCCCTACCCATGTCGTTTTCCGAGATGGACTACCCGCATCAGGTCGTAGTGGTTGAACTTGACGGTGAAAGGGTCGCCAATACCCGAGAAATCCGCATACCCCGTAGTGTTGATCTTCTGCGTGTGCCAAAGCAACCAGCACCTGTGGATGAAGTCATGGCACAACTCCAAGCCTTGGCCCTGCCAGTGTTGCCTGAGGCCCAGTGGCCTTATCTGCAAGTTCGAGTTCAGCTCAGCCAACCCGAGCCAGGACTGCGCGCCCAAGTTGAGACCGTATTAGCCGGCAAGCCGGTACGCCTTGTTCGAATTGAAACATCGTCAGCCCACATCGGCGAGGTTCAGGCGGCCCCCCTGGTTTCCATCGATGAGCTTGGTAACCTGGCGCCCGCTGGCTACTTTGAGCGCTTGTATCGGCATCGGTTTGGTGAGAGTCCGCCCATCGACATCATGGATGCCTTCACGGAACTGGTAAACACACCGTCCGATACGGGGGCAGTGGCATGAAAATTCTCGCTATCCGGGGCAAAAACCTCGCGTCACTGTCGATTGAATTTGAAGTCGATTTCCAGAGTGAACCGCTGGCCAGCGCTGGCCTGTACGCCATTACTGGACCCACTGGGTCCGGCAAAAGTACGCTGCTGGATGCCTTGTGTCTGGCCCTTTACGAGAAGACGCCACGTTTAACCGGCGTC
>CAIQVX010000347.1 GCA_903875275.1 uncultured beta proteobacterium
GTCTTCAGATATTATTGCCGGCCAAACTGTCTTAGCAAATACCAGGAGAATCGTCATGCAAGAGCGCGAGATACGTGATTTGATTGAAGAGGTACGCGTCGGCAAGTTGCCGCGGCGGCAATTTATCGGGCAACTGGTTGCACTCGGTCTGACGGCACCCATGGCATCCATGTTGCTGATGCATGAGGGCATTGCGCAAACCCAGGCGTCGATTCCCTACAAGCCAACCAAACGTGGCGGCGGCGGCCCTTTGAAGATCATCTACTGGCAAGCCGCTGTGCACTTGAACCCGCATTACGCCGGTGGCACCAAGGACCAGGACGCCAGCCGCATTTTTTATGAACCCCTGGCCGGCTGGGACACCGAGGGCAATCTGGTGCCGCAACTGGCGGCCGAGATCCCGAGCCGTCAAAATGGCGGCCTGTCTGCTGATGGTAAATCGGTGACATGGAAGTTGAAGCGCGGCGTCACCTGGCACGATGGCAAGCCCTTTACCGCCGACGACGTGGTGTTCACGGCCGCTTACGCCGCCGACCCGGCAGCGGCCATGATCACAGTGAGCATCTACAAGGACATCAAGGTCGAAAAGATCGACTCTTACACGGTGAAGGTCACCTACCCCAAGGCTGTGCCGTTCTGGGCCGAGGCGCTGGTGGGCAGTACTGGCGCCATCCTGCCCAAGCACATCTTCGAGCCTTTCATGGGCGCCAAGTCGCGCGAGAACCCCGCCAACACCAAGCCGGTGGGCACCGGCCCTTACAAGATCGTCGACTTCAAGCCGGGCGACACCCTGCGCGCCGAAGCCTACAAGGGCTACCACGTGGCGAACCAGCCCTTCTTTGATACGCTGGAAATCAAGGGCGGCGGCGACGCCACCAGTGCCGCGCGCGCCGTGCTGCAAACGGGCGAATACGACCTGGCCTGGAACCTGGCCGTGGAGGACGACATCCTCAAGCGCCTGGAGGCTGCGGGCAAGGGCAAGATGGCGTTCTATACGGGAAGCGACATCGAGTTTGTCGCCCTCAACGTCACTGACCCGTGGACCGAGGTCGACGGCGAGCGTGCCAGCATCAAGTCCAAACACCCGGCGTTCACCGACAAGGCGGTGCGCAACGCGATGTCGCTGCTGATCGACCGCAAGGGCATCCAGGAGGTGATCTACGGCCGCGGCGCCGTTGCCACTGCCAACTTTCTGAATAACCCGCCGCGCTTTCAGAGTCCCAATACCAAGTACGAATTCAACGTCGACAAAGCCATTCAGGTGCTGGAGGCGGCCGGCTGGAAGAAGGGCGCTGATGGCATCCGCGCCAAGGGCAATGTCAAGCTCAAGTTCGTCTTTCAGACTTCGGTCAGCGGTCCACGGCAAAAGTGCCAAACCATCATCAAGGACGCCTGCACCAAGGCCGGTATCGAGCTTGAACTCAAGAGCGTGGTGGCAGCAGTGTTCTTTGGTGGCGACGCGGCCAACCCCGACACCTACCAGAAGTTCTGGGCCGACATCGAGATGTTCACCACGACGATGACGCAGCCTGACCCGCAGACCTTCATGGAGCAGTTCACCACCGATCAGCTTGCACAAAAGGCCAACAAATGGGCGAGTCGCAATCTGGTGCGTTGGACCAGCGCCGAGTACGACGCCGCGTTCCAGGCGGCACAGCAGGAGTTTGATCCGGTCAAGCGGGCCGCCCTGTTCATCAAGATGAACGACATGGTTGTCAACGACGGCTATGTGATTCCGCTGTTTGGGCGTCCGCGCCCGTATGGCATCGTTAACAAGTTGGTGCCCACGCTGTCGGCTTGGGACAGCGCCACCTGGTCGGTGGGCTACTGGTATCGCGAGGCTTGAGGCGGGTGCCTGTGCGAGCGCACTGGCGAAGAGGTCCAGGTGTTTAACTACATCCTGCGCCGGCTGCTGATCGCGCTGCCCAGCTTGCTGGGCATCAGCGTCATCCTGTTCACCGTGCTGGCGCTGGCACCGGGTGACCCCTTCGAAGACCTGGCTAACAACCCCAGCGTGCCGCCTGCCGTGCGCATGGCACTGCGCGCTCAATTTGGCTTGGATGACCCGATCTGGCAGCGCTATTTGCTGTGGCTGACGAATATGCTGCGCGGTGACTGGGGCTTCTCGTTCGTCAGTCGTGTCGACGTGGACAAACTCATCTTGCAGCGCATGCCGGTGACACTGGCGGTGATTGGTATGTCGCAGCTGCTTGCCTTGCTGGTGGCCGTGCCGGTGGGTGTACTGGCAGCCGTCAAACCCTACTCGTGGTTCGACCGCATTGCCAGCACCATTGCTTTTGTCGGCTTCTCGCTGCCGACGTTTTTCACCGGGGTGCTGTTCATCCTGTTCTTCAGCATCTACCTGGGCTGGTTCCCCTTTGTTTACCGCGCCGACCTCACCGAGGTCGGTTGGCACTGGTGGTGGGCGCAGTTCAAGCAGAGCATCATGCCGGTGACGGTGCTGGGGCTGTTCCAGGCCGCCAGCTGGA
>CAIQVX010000348.1 GCA_903875275.1 uncultured beta proteobacterium
GAGCAGGCCCAGCGCTTTGCGAAACTACAGACGGAATCGCAGTTCTTGGCAGCGCATCAGGTTGATAAGCAGGCAGATGTCTTGATGACCGCGGCGGATAGTCTGGGCGCTATGGGCCAGATGAACGTCGGTGGCGGGGGCGGCGGAACGGGCGGCGGTGGCTTCAACCCCATTGGAATGATGACGGGGCTTGCTGTCGGCGGCGCGATGGGAGGTCAAATGTCCAACATGATGAACACTGTTGGTCAGAACATCCAGCAACCTATGATGGCACCACCGCCCCTGCCACAAGTCGCCTTTTTCGTTTCGGCCAACGGCCAGAATACCGGCCCTTTCACCGTTTCGCAGTTGCAGGGCATGGTTCAAACCGGTCAGGTGACGAAAGCCTCCTATGTTTGGAAGCAGGGGATGGCAAACTGGACCGCTGCTGGCGATGTAGCGGAACTCTCGCCTCTATTCCTGCAGGCCGATCCACCACCACCACCACCATTCTCTCCGCCACCTGCACCAACCGCCTGATTTTTGGAGTCACGCATGAATACGGACAATTTCTATTCTATTGACCGCTTGGTCGAATTTGGCTTGGGCATTGGGGTTGCTCAGCAAATGGTGAAATCGATGAACCATGCGCTATCCAACACTTACATACCTGGAACAATGAATCCCATGGGTGCGCAAAGACAATCGAGCACTTTCTTTGTTGTCCTTGGGGAGAAGCAAGCAGGGCCGTTTGCTGAGGAAGAACTGACGCGTCTCATAGCCGGCGGCGAGGTCACCAAGGCAACCTACGTCTGGAAGCCGGGTATGCCTAAATGGGATCTAGCTGAAAACGTGCCGGAAGTTCTAAAGTTGGTGGCCTTGTGCCCGCCTCCGTTCAAGCCTGATAGGGATAAGTTATGAAGATACACGCAGTAAATTTTCTGGTCGCATTGGGAATCAGTGCGCTTGTTGCTTATGGTCTCTGGGCCATGGACGGCGATTTGAAAAACTACATTGCTGTAGGTTCCTTTGCGTTTCTTGCTGGGACCTTGGTGCCAGCCATCGGAATTGATTACGAGTACAAGAGGCGGGCAGTGAATGTGCGGGTTGTCTGTGGCTCTTTTGCTGCAGTTGGCTTCTTCCTCAATCTCATTTTGTCATATGTCGGTAGCGCCCCAATCCCCTACATCATCGTCAGCGCAGTGTCATTCTTGCTCTACATGTTCATTGCAAATGCCATATACAGCGTCAATCAGTGAAGTCTTGAATCACATTTTTCGGCATGACGTCCGTTAACACTAGTACATCAACACGCAAGTTGTGAAACATAATGACGTCCCAGCTTGCGATCCGCATCCTGACGCGTAAAGTTCCACTCGATGGTCCATTGCTCGGCATTGCGGGTTTGCTGCCAGGCCTCCACTTCGGATTGCAGAAGTTCTCGATCACCAATGCGTCGGTCCAGACACTGCCGACTGAGGATGCCAATCTCGATCTCAGCCATATTCAGCCAACTCGCGTGCTTGGGCGTGTAGTGGAACTGCACACGGCGCAGGAGCTTCTTGGCAGCCCCTACTCCCAGCACATCATCAAAGCACTTTCTGAAGTGGGTGTTCAGGTTATCGAGTACCAGGTGAATTCGCCGTGCCTTGGCGTAGGCGCCGGTGAGCAGCCCATTGATGAAGGCAACGAAGTCAATCTTTCCACGGCGCTCGGTAACCAAGATGATTCGTTTGCCACCCTTGGGCTCGACAACCACAAACAGGTTGGTTGTTCCGTTGCGCACGTACTCGTAGTCCTGCTTGCTTGGGTTGTGCGCTGCCATGGGCAGCGAATTGCGGCTGTGGTTGATAAATTGCAGACTCTTCTCGTCAATGCAAATGACAGGTTCGGCTTTGGACATGGGTCGTGCGTACAGTTCGAGCAGAGCGTACATGCGCTGGCGGTACTCCTGGGTCAGCGCCCCGATGCACCACATTACCCGGCGCCAGGGCTTGAGATCGTTTTTTTGAGCATGCGCCGCACAGTTTCCCTGCTCACACACTCCAGGCCAGGTTCTTGGCGAGCAGCGCGTTCGAGTTCCATCATCGTCCAGCGCTGGCGCCCAGCCGGTGGAGCCGAACAGGCCAAAGCCGTCACTCGTGCTTCGGCGTTTGTGTCGTACCGGCGAGGGCGCCCTGAACGCTCTACATCGAACAGTGCCAACTCCAGGCCCCCTTGCAAATACGCGGCACGGGCGCGCCACACGGCAGTGCGACCAATACCCAGCACAGCCATGATCTGGGTTTCCGGCACTCCCCGGTCCAGACAGGACAGCACATGTGCACGATTGACCTCTCGCGCTTGATGCAAGCCCTTGCCACGTATACCTTCGACTATCGAGCGATCCTCTTCGCTCAAGTTCAATTCTGTCTGGCGCACGACCACTCCTGTGTATGCCGGTTGGCGATAACGAGAGTGTAATCATGTTCCGTTATTTACGTGTATATGTACTAGTGGACCTTGCATTCGCATGAAACAACTCATCTCATCTCTGCGCGTAGCCCTGATGCCGGTCGCACTGGTGATCGCTGTCTCGACTGCATTTGCGGCGGGCGACAAGGCAGACACGCGTACAGGTGCTGACCCGGCCATCGTCGAGTTCCTGTTGGCCTCGTCGGCCAAAGACTTCAAAGCCTCGGGTGCAAACCCTCCCACCGGCATCCGAGCCGCACGTATCGGTTTCTACTCCGAGTCGGGAAGGGGAAACTACGTCCTCTGCGGTTCCTTCAAAGCCGGAGTGGGCTCGCAAGCGAAGTGGACCCCCTTCGCAACCATCAAGACATTGGACTACGAGCAATGGCTTGGGGGCAACGCCAGGGCTTACTGTGGGCAGCGGGCCATCAAGTGGTTTGCCGGAGACCACTCCGCGGCGCTAGCGAAAAGGCTAGCCCCTTGAGCACATCGCCAGACCAGCAAGCCATCAGCCCAGGTGCTTGCCGGCCTCCCGGCGCGTCAGGCCCGACAGGCGCTCCTCGTGTTGCGTCAGGAACGTGCGCACGGCCTCGGGTCGGGTGCGGGCGTGATCGCGCAGTGCCCAACCAATGGCTTTTCGAATGAAGAAATCTGTTACGGGGGCCAGCGTCAGGGCGTAGCGCAGCAGGCGCGCTTCATCGGTCTGCGCCTTCCAGCCCAACTGGTGCAACATGGCCACACGGCGCACCCACAGGTTTGAATGACTCAGGCACGCGTCCATGGCGCGCTGCACATCACGCTGGTTGTCCCGTGCCCGCAGCAGAATGTCGCCCACCACACCGGCCAGGCCATCCACCGTGTCCCACCACGATTGGAGCTGCACCAGTTCCAGCAAACGCGGCAGGCTCTCCAGGTCGAGTTGCCGGTGGTGTTTGGCCAGCAGGTCGACCGCCACGTACTGGAATTCGCGCTCAGGCAGATCCCACAAGGCTTCGGCCAAGGCCAGCAGGTCTGGGGCAGTCCAGTTGTTGAGCCGGGGCAGGCCGCGCAGGGCCTGGCGGCGTGGGGTGGCACGCAGGCCCAAGAATGCAAACTGGTCGAGCATGTAGGCGCGCATGGGAACGGCCTGCAGCGGATCGGCCAATGGGCGCAGTGTGGATTCGATCTGCGACAACATCGCTGCAATGATGGACATCCCGGCGGGTTTGGGCGTGGACATGGCCGGATTGTGGCTCAGGTCTGATGAAATGAAACGAAACAAACCGATACCGGCGCGACACCCCGTGTCAGCACAACACGGGCACGATCACAGTCCTGTTCAACCACTTTGCCTGAGTGCGGTAAGGAACTTCTCGATTAGTAAGGCCTGAGCGGGCGCGACAATGTGCACACCCAAATCAGGTGTCCACGATGGGCTGAAATATGCACCCCACAGGTTCGCGCTGCGCCCGATCCATAAACTCGCCGAATCGCGTCTTGGCCTCATTGGCGGCAAAAGTTTAAAAGGGTACCGTCCGTTCGCAGTAACAACAGTAAATCTAGCGGGTTGAAGTCCCGTCCGGGGAGTTGTCCGTACGCCCCGGTAGCATGAGGAAGCGGCGCCGTGGTAACACGGGGTCGTAAGTTTCCAAACAGCAAGAGGGCAGGCCGTAACGCAAGTGAACCTATAGGTATACACCAAGGCCAAACAAGAACCGGCCTATCGCTTCTATGCGCTATATGACAAGGTATGGCGGGCAGACACACTCATGTTTGCCTACCGCCTTGTGCGTGCCAACAAGGGAAGCCCCGGCGTTGACGGGATGGACTTTGAGGACATAGAGCAAAAGATAGGGATAGAGAAGTTTTTGTCGGAACTGGCCCAAGACCTGAAAGCTAAGACTTATCACCCCAGTGCGGTACGGCGCGTCATGATTCCCAAAGCGGACGGCACTGAGCGTCCGTTTGGGATACCGACAATCCGCGACCAGTTGTTGACGGTGCGGTATTGCACATTATCAAGCAATGGCTCAAAGCGCCGGTCATCGGGGAGGACAAGGACGGCACCAAGAAAAATGTAGGCGGCGGCAAAGC
>CAIQVX010000349.1 GCA_903875275.1 uncultured beta proteobacterium
CAAGAAAATAGGGTGCTGGCGTCCTGTGTAGCGTGTGGCTGCGCGACACAGGTGGCGAGACTCAAATCAGACCACTAAACATGTAGATCTGCTCGAAGATGGCTTGCGGACGCGGGTTCAAATCCCGCCAGCTCCACCATATTGCTATAACCTGTTGATTTTCATTGTAAAAAATGAAATTGACGGGGGTCAAGGGGTATCACGTGAGGTATCACGATGCCAGCTCCTTGGCTCATGGCCCGCAAAAGCGGATTTTATTGCCGGGTCTTTGTCCCGGCTGACTTGCGCCCGACTATCGGGCAACGCTTCCTTGTCAGGTCGCTGGGTGAGCGGGTCAGAGATCAGGCCCGCCTGATCGCCGCGCAGTATGCTCTGAGCATTGGCGAATTGTTTCGTCAGTTGCGCAAGGAGCTTTCCATGGCCGAGCCCAAGGTCGAAGACATCATCAAGGCTATTCAGTCCGGAGGCACGCGAGACCTGACGCTTAAAGGTTTGAAAGCGCCTAACGGCACGACGGTGGCTGAGGTCGTCATCAACGATGCCAATGATGTCAAGGTGTTCAGGGAGACCTTTGCCTCTGTTTTCGATCCCGCGCCAGCACCACCACCAGTCCCGTCTTGGGTGCAGAGCAGCGGCGGCAAGTTCCGCCGTTTGGCGGCTCACGGCGTGGTGATTTCGGAGCGCCTGCCCCCGTATCTTGAATACATCAAAGACCGTCATCCCAAATACGTTCAGAAGGCCGAGCGGATTGCGACGATGCTCATTGACATCTGTGGCGACCTGCCCCCTGATGACTACGAGCCGGAAGACATTGACCATTTCATCAAACGCATAAAGTTCCTTCCACTAAACCCTGAAAAGAACAAGCTGCATCGGGATGAATGGGCCACGATGAATTTTCGGCAGATGAGTGCGGACGTGGAGATGCGCGACATCAAGCCCCGCATCACTGATACGACCGTCAAAGACCACATCGACCAATTGGCCTCATTCTTTGCGTTCTGTAAGGCTCGCCGTTACATGGACGAGGAGCGCCCACTTGCCAAACAATTTTCCTCTGACAGCACGACAAGCAGCAAGGACCGGCGCGACCCGTTTAGCCTAAACGATCTTGGCCGTATTTTTGCCCCGCAGCTCTATGAGGGGCGCAAGCTACCGCACACTTTCTGGCCGCCCCTCATTGCGATCTTTACCGGGGCACGCTGTAATGAGATTGCACAGCTCTACTTGGATGACATCGTGAATGATGACAGAGAGCACCCGGAGCGTTGGCGCTTCATGATTCGAATCGGTCGAGGGCGCACCGATCAGCGTCTCAAAAACCAGTTCAGCAACCGGTCTATCCCTATGCATCCGCAGCTGATTGAACTGGGCTTCCTGCACTACCTAGATGACGTGCGCTCTCTTGGGTTCGAGCGAGTCTTTCCGTCGCTGCGATGGACGGCGGCTGCGGGCTATGGCGATACGGTTTCGGACATGTTTTCCACCTACCTGCGCGGCAAGGTCAAGATCGATGACCCTCGCAAGGTGTTCCACAGTTTCAGGCATTACTTCTGCACGCAAGCCAAAAATTTTACGGACGAGGAGAGACCGCGAGTTCTTGATCTGACGGGTCATGCCCGGGAGGGTGAGTTCGACCTTACCTACGCCCGGGAGTTGTTCTATGAGAACAAGATGCGCGTCTTGATGAAGATTTCCATGCCCACGATTAAGCTGGCCGCGTATGAACCGGGCAGGTTTTTACCCTACTTGCTGGCGACCAAGCAGAAGCAGGCTAGTGCCGCACAAGAGGCGAAGCGGCCAAAGATTGCGGCAACTCGGGCCAAGGTCGCAAAGGAGAAGAAGACCAAAGTTAAGGCCGCGCCGCCCGGTCCAAAACCGTTTTCCATCAAAGCCACCCGAACACGGGCAAAGAAGCCAACAAGCGCCGTCGCGGCACGGTGATAATCGGGGACAAAAACATGCGTGGGTAAACGCGGTAATCAGGGAGACAACCGACACATGGCCACCACCAACGAAGCCTTTGCCCGCGTCAAAATTGACACGCTTTTAGCCGCGCAAGGCTGGAACACCCAAGACACCAGCACGGTCCGCTTCGAGGACCCCATGCCTGACGGCAAGCGCGCCGACTATGTTCTTTGCGACCGCCATGGCCGGGGGATTGCGGTGATCGAGGCCAAGCGGATGGCTATCAATCCCGGTGAAGCGGCGGCACAAGCCAAAAACTATGCTCAGCAGATTGGTGTTCCATTCGTGTTTCTGGCCAATGGTCCCGAAGTTCAATTCTGGGAATGGCAGACTCAGGCTTTTCCCCACGCAGTCAAGACCTTCTTCAAACAAGATGACCTTGAACGTCGCTTCGCATCCCACCAGTTGAGGCGCGATCCTCGTGAAATCGAAATTGACCGCCGCATCGTCGAACGGGACTATCAAATCAATTGCATTGACACCTTGTGCCAGGAGATGGCTGGTGGACGGCGCAAGCTGTTGGTGGAGATGGCTACCGGGACGGGAAAGACCCGCACCGCCGTCGCCTTCATAAAGCGACTGTTTGAGGCCAATGCTGTAACCCGTGTTCTGTTTCTGGTTGACAGGATTCCGCTCGCCACACAAACAGAGGACGCGTTTGCTGAGCACCTTCCCTCTATCCCAGCCTACGTGCTGAAAACAGGGCGGCGTTTTCAGGATGAAAAGCACATCACCATCACCACTCTGCAAAGCATGATCAACCTCTATGCCGAGTATTCCAGCGGCTACTTTGATCTGATCATCAGCGACGAATGCCATCGCAGCATCTACGGCCAGTGGAGCGGTGTGCTCAGACACTTTGACGGTGTTCAATTAGGCCTGACTGCAACGCCTTGCGTGAGTACCGAACAGGGAGCCGGGGGGGATGCGGAAGATGGCGCGTTCGTGCGAGACACCCTGCGGTTCTTTGAAGTCGATAGTCCGACCTTCTGCTACAAGATGAAGGACGCGATCCGCGAGGGTTATCTGGTTCCGTATCAGATTTACAAAGCCAAAACGGTCAAGACTGCGCAGGAAGAAGGATTCGAGGTCAAGAAGGCCGAGCTGGACTGGTCCGCAATGGACGCAGAGACCAGCACCATGTTCACACAGCTATTTGGTGATCGCGACACCATCACGGTTGACCCCTCAGCCTTGGAGCGGCGGTTCACGATCCCAGAGCGTAATCGCGCCATCGTTCGCGAATTCAAGCAGGTGCTCGACGGTGGCTATGTTGATGCCAAGGGCGTATTGCGCAAGCCTCTGATCGGCAAGACCATCGTGTTTGCCGTCTCCAAACGCCATGCCGAAACATTGGCCAAGATGTTCGACGCCGAATTTGCCGCCCTGAAACCATCGCCTGAGGTGCGTGTCGCCGATTTCGTGGTCAGCGGCTTTGGGCCGGACGACACAGTGGATGCCAGCGCCAAGATCAAGCGGTTCAAGAAGGAGCAGTTCCCGCAAATTTTGGTGTCAGTCAACATGCTCGATACGGGATTCGACTGCCCCGAGGTCGTGAATCTTGTATTCGCACGCTTTACACGGTCAAGCATCCTGTATCAACAGATGCGAGGGCGTGGCACCAGAAAATCCAAAAACAAGCCGGTCTTTACGTTGTTCGACTTCGTTGGGGTTTGTGATTACCACGGCGATAGCGATGACTATGCCGAAGGTGGCGTTGTGCTGGCCAAGGCGGCAAAGAAGAAATACGAAGTGCGCCGCCTGTTGTCGCTCGACATTGATGACCACATCGACCCAACTACCCGTGAATGGGTAACGGTGGACGAAAACGGCAACATGGTCTTCCCGGAAGCCTCGGAACAGAAGGCCGCTGAGCTAGGGGTCCGATTCGAGGCTTGGATACTGGCGCAGCCGGACCTCAATCCTGGCGAGGAGAGTTGGCTGCGAATGATTGGCAGCCAATTCCGTGCCAATGCCGACAACTACACTGGATCTGATGCCGCGTTCGTTGTGGAGCAGTTCGCTTTCCATCCATTCCAGCAATTGGGTGGCATGACGCAGGCGGTGCGGGTGTTCGGCACTGAGCCCCGCATGAACGCCTTGATTGCCAGCCTCAATGAGCACATGTTCAGCCCCGAGCCTGACGCTGACAATTCACCCCCCGACCGGCCCGAAGCTCCACCTCCGGTGCACTGAGCAACGCACTGGCAGCGAACCAAATACACATCGAAGGATTTCATGCCCTTAACCCCTGACATGCGTCGGTCTATTGACCAGATTCGCGATTACCTTTTTGGCGGCGGCTACCCCGATCCTGTCAGCAATGCGGAGCAACTTTCGTTCTTGTTCTTTTTCTACCTGATCGAGGGCATCGACGCGGAGAACAAGATGCGTGCCAAGGTGTTGAAGATGCCGTACACCAGCCTGTTCGTTGGCGACTGGACGCTCAAAAATCCGTTAAACGCTCCCGCACTAGGCGCGACGACAATTCCGCGCGACCGGTTTCGCTGGTCTGTATGGGCAAAGGGGTTGTCGGGCGAGGCCATGGTTCGATTCGTGCGGGATGAGATATTTCCTTTCTTTGCCGAACTGGGCGAACGCACGGCCCACAACTTCATGACCGGCGCCCGTCTGACTGTTGATGAGCCGACCGTATTGAGCCAGGTCGTCAATCTGGTGGATGGCCTGCGGCTCGATGCTGCCGATTCCGACACCAAGGGCGATTTGTTCGAGCACGTGCTTCGCCAGATCAAGCAGGCCGGTGAACTCGGGCAGTTCCGTACGCCGCGCCACGTGATCCGGGCCATTGTGGAGATGATCGACCCAAAGGTGGGTGAAACCATCTATGACCCCGCCGCTGGCACAGCAGGCTTTTTGGTGGCTGCCTACAACCACATTCGTTTGGCCAATTCGTCACCGTCGGCCATCAGCGAGGCCGACATGGACGGCAAGGTGCAACGGCGCGGATTGGGCGACAAGTTATCTGCTGCACAGGTGTCCGCCCTGCAATCGGCCACCTTCTTTGGCAACGACGTGGACCCAAAGATGGTGCGACTGGCCACCATGAATCTGACGCTGCGCGGATTGCCGGATGTGCGGATTCAACAACGCAATGCACTCACCACGACGCAGGACAACGAGCGTAAGGCCGAACTTGGCCTGCCCGCCGCTGGTTTCCACGTGGTGCTGGCCAATCCGCCGTTTTCTGGGAGGGTGGACAAGGACCGGATCGTCGAGGACGTGAAGGTGGGCACCACGACCGCGACGGAGTTGCTTTTTCTGAAATACATGATGGACAGCTTGCGCCCCGGAGGGCGTTGCGGGGTCATCGTGCCCGAGGGCGTTTTGTTTGGCTCCACCGGTGCACACAAGGAATTGCGGCGGCAGTTGATTGAGAACAACCGGGTCGAAGCCGTGCTCAGTCTGCCGGGTGGCGTTTTTCAACCTTATTCCGGCGTCAAGACCTCGGTGTTGCTATTCCGCAAGGGTGGCACTACCGAACGGGTGCTGTTCATGCATGCCGATAACGACGGCTACAAGCTCGATGCCAACCATGACACCCCGATTGAGGCCGATGATTTTCCGGTGCTGAAATTGGCATTTAAAAACCGGGCGACGCTAGCGGCGCAATGGGACCAGCGCGATGCTGGCGCCGAATGGACAGAAAAGTGGTGGATGTCCGATGCAGCGACGTTACGGGCCAACGATTTCAATTTGTCGGCTGGCCGCTACCGGCCAATGAGCCAGACGCAGGTCGCACATCGCGATCCGCGCGAGTTGTTGGATGAGTTGGCTGCGATTGAGGTGGAAATTGTTGAAGAAGTGGAAGCATTGAAGCTGGCGCTTGCGGAACAAATAGGATGATCTACCCGACGCAAAAATTGGGTGACGTATGTCGCACCTATTCTGGCGGAACACCATCGCGCGCGAGGCTCAACTATTTCGGTGGTGGCGTTCCTTGGGTGACCATAACGGACATGCTGCAAGGTATCGTAATCGCTACTAAGGAGACTTTGAGCAACGAAGGTGTTGCAAATAGTAGTGCGAAGCTGTTGCCAGTTGGCACGATTCTGATCTCAATTTTCGCCACTATTGGAAGGACGGCCGTCCTTGGGGTTGAAGCGACAACAAATCAGGCAATTGCAGGTGTTGTGCCCAACGATCCGAGTCAACTTGACCCGCGATACTTGAAGTATTTTCTGGATTCGATGCACTCTTTCCTGAATAGCGAGGCTCGGGGTGTTGCGCAGCCAAACATCAATCAAGGAATTCTTCGAGCCTTGGAAGTGCCGCTCCCGCCGCTAGCAGAGCAACATCGCATTGTTGATCTTCTATCCCGTGCCGAGGGCATCGTCAGGTTGCGGCGCGAGGCTCAGCAGAAGACTGCTGAACTGATCCCTGCAATATTTCTGGAAATGTTTGGTGATCCAGCGACGAATCCGAAGGGATGGCCGATTGTTTCGCTTGGGCAGGCATTGAGTGCCGCCGATTATGGAAGTAGCACTAAGGCTTCCGACGATGGCCAAGGCTTGCCGTTGATTCGAATGGGAAATGTCGGCTTTGACGGCAACCTTGATTTATCGAAATTGAAGTTTGTGCAACTTGATAATGCGGCGGTGGAGAAATATGCTCTGCGCAAGGGAGACATTCTTTTTAATCGCACGAACAGCAAGGACTTAGTGGGAAAGACTGGGATGTGGAACGACAGCATGCACGCCGTGGTCGCTTCATATTTCATTCGTTTAAGGGTGAATCCTGAATTGCTGGCGCCGACCTACCTATGGGTTTTCATGAACGGACGGCACATGAAGCGAGTGCTGTTTGACACTGCACGTGGCGCGATTGGTCAGGCCAATATCAACAGCAAAGAGTTGACAGCGTTTCGGATTGCGCTGCCACCGTTGTCGTTGCAAAAGGCGTTCGAGCAATATGTGGAATCAGTCCAATCTGTCCGCGCCCAGCAAGCAAGTGCTTCTGCCAAGGCTGAAACGAACTTTGATGCAATGCTGTCTAGGGCGTTTTCAATTTGAATGGAGTCTACTGAATGGCACCAGCGATATATTTCACGGACTTTTTTAATGTATCGGAACAAGTCCTAAATGACTATGGCGCGTTCGATGTGTCATTAATCAATGATCTTCCGTTATTTGTTGACCCGTTCCTGCTTTTTGACAGTGAAGACCCGATCCACCGTGGACTGCACGAAGAAATCATCCTCTACGTTAAGTATCTGAGGGACGTGTCTGTGCAGGGCGACCTTGGAGACGCGGCGATGAACGCACTTTTTCGATTCCCAGAGGTTCGCCAGAACTGGCTAGGTTTCAGCCGCAGTGGGAATCAGGGAAGTGGATTGGGCGCAGACTTCGCCGTGGCGCTACATAGAAACCTCAATCGCGTGTTGCGAGACTTTGGGAATGAAACACTCACGTCCAGCAGCCATTTGGAAAAAGTGTGTCTTTTGGGCAATGGCGTCGGACGTGATCACCTGAGCGACTTCACCACCAATTTGATCAAAGGGTATTTGCTGGACTACACCCAGACTTTTGCACAGCGGTACTTGGCGCCAGAGCACAAGCGTATCTTTGCGGTGGAACGGGTTAACTTTGACTATGCAACTCAGCGTTGGAAGGGTGGTCGCTTTGAGCTTCCGTGTGTCAATTCCGATTTTGTTGTGCTGACTCCAAAAGTCATTTTGACGAAGGATGAGGCTTGGATAAATCGGTCTGAACTCCTTGATCGCTTTCACGATATATATTCATCAGTTCCCGATGACACATTGCGTGCCCAGGTCAATGACTATTTCTTGCGGCGACTGCGAGAGGATTCAAACCAAGAAGAGCGGCGTGAAGCGGCGGCGGCCAGTATCGAGCGGTTTCCCCAGCTGCTTGACTACTACATTAAGGACAAGGAAGAGCACGCCGATGAAGCACACGTTGTCAGCTCAACAAAAGTTCGGGAAACGGAGCAGCAGTTCATTGAACAGATTCGCGCGCTTGTGGGTGGGCATCTGGCGGGCACCGCCTTTTATTCACATCAAGGGGATAGTTTTCAAGAAGCTCTCAGCCGTGTTCATTTTTTGAAGAACGTTATTGAAAACAACGACGGGTATCGCATCTTCTATCTCAAAGGTCAGCCCATAAAGCGAGAGGCCGACTTGCAGATCATGTATCGGCTAACGTGGTTTGCTGATCAGGGCTTTGACGTGAATCGGGAAGTCAACAACGGTCGTGGCCCAGTTGATTACAAGGTGTCCAAGGGCAGTGCCGATAAGACCATTGTCGAGTTCAAGCTAGCGTCAAATTCAAAATTGCGGCAAAACTTGAAGCATCAAGTAGATGTTTACGAAGCAGCGAATAACACGGCAAAGTCGATCAAGGTGATCATGCATTTTTCGGACACTGAACAGAACAGAACATTGGAGATCATGAAGGACTTGGGGTTAAGCGGCCGGCCCGACGTTGTCCTCATTGATGCGAGCGCAAGCAACAAACCGTCTGCGTCGAATGTGACCGACTAAGATCGGTCAGCATATTTGCCAAAGATCCAGAGGAGGAATAGATGCAGGCCAACCCGCGATCTCTCGATGCGCTCTTCAATTCGCAGCTCCGCTACGTTGTGCCGATGTTTCAGAGGCTTTACGTTTGGCAGGAAACCCCCCAATGGGCGACATTGTGGGAAGACGTCACTGAAAAGGCGGTACTGCAGTTGAAGGGAGAAAAGGCCAATCCGCACTATCTTGGCGCGCTAATCATCGAGGGTGTTCGACCAAGTTCGCCTCGTGAGGTCAAAAGGTTTCTGGTCATCGACGGGCAGCAACGCTTAACCACGCTTCAAATACTATTCTGTGCATACCGCGACATTGCGCGAAAGAACGAGTGGAAGACGCTGGACCGCACGGTCACGCGGTATCTGGAAAATGCTGATCCCGATGTGATGGAGAAACCCGAGGAGGAATTATTCAAACTGTGGCCCACCACTCTTAATCGCGACGTTTTTCGAAATATTCTTTCGGCAGGAAGCCAAACTGAGGTCGTCAAACAATATCCGCTCGTCTATTTACCTAGACGGCGAAAGCCAGAGATTAGGAGCAACTTGGTCGAGGCATACCTGTATTTTTCGAAGAATATCGAATCATGGATTACATCAACCGTTGCAAGGTTTTCAAAGACACCTGAGCAGGTGGCCTTCGCGCTCTTGCAGGCCTTGCAGCAGGATTTTTGCGTTGTCGAAATTACTTTGTCCGAAGGCGATGATTCGCAGGAGATTTTTTACTCCCTCAATTCGCAGGGCAGGCAACTCTCGCAGTCCGATCTTCTCCGAAGTTTGATCTTCATGCGCGCCGAGAAGGAGCGGCTCAACCGCGACGAAATATTTAATGAATATTGGAGTAAGTTCGAAACGAACTTTTGGGGCACTGAGGTCAAACGGGGTGGTCGCACCTATTCAAGACTTGATCTCGGATTGAGGTATTTCTTGATGGCCAAGACTGGCCAGATGGTGGAAGCCCGCAGGGTTAATGAGGAATACCGTCGCTGGGTTACCAGTCAGCCGCCGCGCTATGTCACGGTCAAGGATGAGTTGGCAGACTTCACTCGGCATGGGGACGTGTATCAGCGTTACGAGTCAGCGGTTTCTCTGTCATTGCCGAGTACTGATCTTCGGCGAGTGCTAATGGATTTTGACGTTTCCACGGCGCTGCCTCTTATCTTGTTTCTCGAATTGGAGGCCGGACTTGATGGCGGTCAGGTTACAGATTGCCTTTCAGCGGTCGAGTCCTTCATTGCGAGGCGTGTTTTGACGGGTGAAGAAACCAAGGAATACAACAAGCTGTTCGTTGACGTGATTGGCGCGCTTCGGGGATTACAGGGAGTTCAAGTGTTGCCAGCGTTGCGGAAGAAGCTATTAGGCGGCGGGGGCACTACAAGGAGCTGGCCGACCGATGCGGAAGTCATAGAAAGGGCAATCAGCCGTCCAATCTTTACTGAACTGAGAACGCCAGCTTTGCGCCTAATTTTGGAGCGTCTGGAAATCAGCTTGCGCACCAAGAAGACGGAGAACACTGAAATTCCGTCTGCGTTACAAATTGAGCACGTGTTACCTCAGGCTTGGGCCGCACACTGGCCCTTGCGAGAAAAAGTCATCCCTGCGCTGGTGGTCATGTACCCGCATCTCGCCAAAGATGATCTGTCTGGTTGGGACGAGGTAATTAGGGTTCGCAACGCGGCCCTGCAAACTCTCGGGAACCTGACTTTGCTCAACAAGTATCTAAACCCTGCCGCAAGTAACGGCGCCTTCGAGGTGAAGCTTGTTGAATACAAGAATTCAGTGTTGCGATTGAATCGCTACTTTGAGTCGGGTTCCACTTGGAACGAGGAGGCTATCGTGCGTCGGGGAAAACTTCTTGGAGAGGCAATATGCAAAGTTTGGTTACGTCCTGATACTGCGCAATACGAATGAGTGGTGAGCCCGGTCGTCTCCACCATTCAATACGGCGGCTGCCTTCACACGACAGTGTGCACGGCATCAAGTTTCGTCATCGGGGATGCGACTAACCGCTGCAATGGCATTGGCTTCCACATCGGTGAACGACTGTGATGCAGCGTAGGCAAGCCGGGTCGCAAACTCGTGAATGTTCAGTCGCGCGGCCTTGCCCGTGAGCATCCGCGCGCGGATTGCCTCGGTCATATCCATCGGGCGGCCATCGGGTTGAATGGAAAATGGCCAAGTTTCAGCCGGTGTCCCCTCGACAAGCCAACTTTGAAAGCCGCGCAACGTCGATGTAGAAACTCCGAGCGCTTCCGACTCAGCCTTTGCAGCCTTCACTCGCCGTGCCCAATATGCTGTGAGGGACGATGCGGGATATAGCGCCTCCTTTTCCTTGTCTTCGGGTGGCAACGGTGCCAACGATGCCAACGAGTTATCCGGGACTGTTCTTCCTGCCTTGATCGCTTTTTCGCGCGCAGCCCTTGCCCGCTGCAACTGCTTTGTGGATTTTCTCGCAAGGACGCTCATCTCTTCGGCACTGAAAATGATGGTGTCCTGATCTTCTTCGGACAACGCTTTCAAGTCGCTAATAGCGCCAGCCAGCGCAATACGTTCTCGGACTTCGGCGGCAGTTAGTTGCGGTTTTGCGGTTGACATAAATGATGCCCCTGAGCTTGATGGAGTGGCTTGAAACCGATTACTGAGCGGTACTCGGATTTTTTGGGCAGTTTACTCCACAGAGTTTGGCATTTCAGTGTCGTGTTCTGGTGGTACATGAGACCACTTTCGAAACACTTCATTGGGGCCAAAAAGGAATTTGAGGATTTTGCTGAACCGACCTGGACAGTGCCATTTTCGGACGGTTTTTCAGGCATGTTCAAGCGGACAATACACACATCGAGCAAGCAAACCAAGCTCTCACAACAAAGGAAGGATCTCCAAAATTCAGTAACAAATCACCCAAACCAAAGCTGGCCGCAGGCCAGTCCACAGTAGAAAGAAATACACATCCGCGTGCCGCCCGGTATTAGCCTCATACCGACGAACGGTTCGAACGATGGCGACGAAAGTCGCATGTTCGAAGTAACGCTGTCAGCCCACATTACGGGCCCAGTCCATGCATTAATCGCTCGATGTTGGACCGGATACCGACCAATAGGCCACTAGAAAAAGTGGGGTCGTCATGAGCCAGAACCTTACTGGAACTTAATCATGGCTACCTCTAAACAAATTTTGCCCGCTGCGCTGTCCGAAGTCTCATCCGCCGTATCTGCGGTCATTGCAGCTATCGACGTCTTTCCGTTCAATGAACGTGGGGTCATTCCAAATTCGAAATGCGAGTTGACCCGTTCACTACTGGTCAAGCCCGGTTTTGAATTTACTGTCCGTGCCCACCCCATAGGTGCAGGGCAATGGATTTCTGCATGCGAATGGTCGGACACGAGCCTTAGCTTCAACGGTCCCGGCCACTACCCGCACATTGACTCAAAAGGGTTTCCCAACCGGATGGAGGCGATTGCCGATGCCATGGACCGTGGCATGCGTGAAGTGGTCGCCCAGTTGGGAACCATCGGGGAAGAACCCCATTGGGCCGCCCAAGTCGAATCGTTGAGTACATGGGTCGCACAAACCATGGCCAATGAGACTGCCGCAGATCAAACCTTGCCGCTGTCAGATAAGACGCAGATCGACCTTTTTTGCGGTGGCTCTGGCTGCAATGCAGCGGCCTTGGGTAGTCTCGGAATGAAGTTGATTTTGGCGGTAGAAAAATGCCCGAAGGCCCGTGCCGTATACGAGCAGAACTACAAGCCTGCGGTCATGCACGATGACATTTGCACCCTTGACGGCACCAAATTGAAATGTGATGTCGTCTCGGCCGGACCGCCTTGCCAGCCATTCTCTGTCTCTGGTAAACAGCTTGGCATGGACGATCCAAAATACGCTGACGTTTACCGCCATTTTCTGAGGCTGGTAGGCGAGATTGACACGAAGGTCTGGATCATCGAGTGTTCCAAAGGCCTGATCACGCTCGACGCTGGCAAGCACTTCAAGCGGTTGAAGCATGCCCTCATGCAAGCTGGTTTCAAAGTGCAATTTCGCATACTCAACGCCAAGGGATTCGGATTGCCCCAAAGTCGAGAACGCGCTCTGGTCGTGGCGACGCGGATCGGACTGCCCGTTGATGACCTATTGGGCTACATCTTTCCCAAGGAGAAGGATGTCGATGCCGCAGTGGAAGACATCCTTGACGTTCACGTCCCCGGCCACATCCCGGCCAGCTCCATCAATTTCCACAACCCACTGCCCACCACCCGCGTGCCTGAACGTGCAATTGTCGGCTTCATTGACGGCAAGAAGCATCAGGGAAATCGTGTTTACAGCCCCAAAGGCATCGGCATTTCGCTCACCGCTTCGAGCGGCGGAAAAGCACCTTGCACCGGAGCCTACCTAGTGGGTGGCAAGGCCCGAGGCTTGACCCCCCGCGAAGCCTGCCGAATGCAGGGCCTACCCGAGTGGACCCGCCATCACACCAACACCAGAACAGCACTCAAACACGCAGGCAACGCCGTTGCCGTGCCGATGGTTCGTGAGCTGGGTCGTCAACTAGCCACCGTGCTTCAACCCCGCAGCTAGATCGCATTCCTGGTCGGGACGCAAGTTCTGACCAACCGGGACGCTTCTTATGGGCAACGCAGCCGTGGGCGATTCCGGTACGGCCCCAGCTCGCCCAACTTTTTGAGCGCTGGGAGCCAAACAAATAGCAACCAACAGGAGAAATCAAATGAGAGATGAAATTATTGACAACGCCGCAACCCAAGCTGACCCCCATCACGAAGGCTGCGCGGGGACCAGCGGCGAGCATCCCGCAGTGCCAGCGGCAGATCGCATTTCAGTGGCCATGACGCGTAAGGAAAGGAACAAAGCGGTTATCGAGCAGGCCATCGCGGCGATTGCTGACCATGATTTGGCGGCACTTGCCAAGCTCGTGAAAAATAAGAAGCAGGCGAATTGGCATCGACCAGATCATGCATGGTGCCTGCTGGACGAAGCAGTCAAGCGTGGGTCATGTTCGATTGTGAATTGGCTTTTGGTCATGGGTGCCAATCCGAATACTCTTTTCAAGCGGGGTCGCCCTATTTCGTTACGTAATGCAACGGAGGAAGGTTGGTATTTTTCCCCGTTTGCCACTGCCATTTGTGATGGAAATGCCGAAGCAGCGGCCTTGATGATCAAAGCGGGAGCGAATCTGGACCTACCGTGCGATATCGACACCGAAGACGGCGCCACAACCTGTCAAGAAAAAATCGACGATCACGAACTTTGGCCAGCCATTGAGGCGTACCTAATTGCGTGGTCGACTCCGCTTGCTGCCAGCAAGGTATCCAGTGGGGGGCCACGCCTATGAAATCCAATGAAATTACTTCACTTACTGAGCCGCTACGAGCAGATTTTGCCGAGCTGCACGGCACCGGGATCATGAGGATGATTCAAGTCGATGATTTGGGTGCAACAAAGGAGGGTATTCCAAATCTCAGATTTGTCATTGCTGATGCAGTCGGGAACGAATACATCATGCATTCAGATCAAAACGCAGCCATTTGGTTTAACTTCCCGCCCTTCGACCTGGTCGGGAAACTTGTCGGGTTTTTCGTTATTGGCACCCCCGATGCGAGACTGCTGGCGCGGCACTGGTGGGAACCAGAACCAGAAGATGCCGAGCCCTTTTATGCACAGGAAAGAGCACACCAAGAGGCAAAAGCCATTGCAGCGGCGATACCGCCAAAAGGCAAACCAGAGGCACTTGACAAACGCCGCAGGCTTTGAGATGCATTA
>CAIQVX010000350.1 GCA_903875275.1 uncultured beta proteobacterium
CGATGTCGTGAATACCAGGCAATCATGGTCAACCAGATCGGCTGGGCGCTGCGGCGTGCCCCGGCGTTGCAGATAGCTTGGCGCGGCGCACAAAAACCGTTTCATCAGGCACAAGGGCAAGTCCTGCACCTGACCGTACAACTCCGGCAGTGCGCCGATTGCGATATCGAAACCTTCTTCCAATGGGTTCACCGACCGGTCGACCAGAACGATGTCCATGCTGATCATGGGCTGACTTCGAAGGAAATCGTTGAGAATCTCGCTGAGATAAAGCACTCCCAGAGTGGTGGGTATCTTGACCCTGATATGCCCCTCCAGTTCACCACTGGCGCGCGCCATGCCCGCAAGCGTGTCATCCACCTGCCGGATCGCCTCCCGAACGGTGCGCAAATAGCGTTCTCCGACATCGGTCAAAGCCAGTCGGCGCGTGCTGCGGTTAAAAAGCGGCGTGCGAATGCGCCATTCGAGTTGATCAATCCGTTTTGAGATAACAGACGGCACAACGCCCAATTGACGCGCTGCTCCCGAAAGGCTTCCGGCATCCGCCGTTGCAACAAATGCTTTGAGGTTGGCGATTGTGTCCACGATTCATCTCGATTTGGAAAAGACTTGATCTTAAAGTGGCACATTGTCGCGGCTTTCCAAGTTAATTAGTATCAGTGGACGAACAGTACCCAAGTCATCAGTGCCTGTCTCATGCGCGAAACCTGCATCTCTTGACCGATCGTCTACTGTTCGCAATTGAGGCTGATGAACTGGAGACGACGATTAACATGGCGGTGGAATTCCGTGAACAGAACATGGCTTCTTGCGATAAACAATAAGAGGAGACAATCATGAAGATTCGCGTTACCTTGGCTGGATTGTTGATAGCGCTCAGCACCTTTTCGCTGGCTCAGGTGTGGCCCGCTCAGACCATCAAGATCGTCGTGCCGTTCACGCCGGGCACTGGCATGGATACGATTGCCCGCACGATTGCGCCCAAACTGAGTGAACGCCTGGGGCAACCGGTAGTCGTGCAAAACGTCCCCGGCGCCAGCGGCAACATCGGCGCTGACAATGTCGCCAGGGCTAACCCTGACGGCTACACCATGTTGATGGGCGCCAATACCATGTTGATGGCTGCTCAGCTTTATAAGAACGTTCCATTCAATCCGGTTGAGGACTTCGCATCTGTGTCTATGACTGCCTACGGCACATTGATGCTGGTGGCCAGTCCCAAGTCCGGGATCAAGTCGATGCAGGAGCTGATTGCACTTGCAAAGGCCAAACCAGGCTTCGTCAGTTACGGTTCACCTGGTATCGGCACGCCGCACCATATGGCGATGGAGCTATTCAAGAGTGAAACGCAGCTCACCATGCTGCATGTCCCTTACAAAGGGACTTCGGGGTTCGTGCAGGACTTGTTGGCAGGTGAACTGATGGTGGGTTTTCTGCCGGTTCATGTGGCGCAGAGCTTCGTCAGTTCCGGAAAATTGACCGCCCTCGCCGTTGGTGGTGCCGCACGCCACCCGGTCGCGCCCGCTGTGGCGACGATACAGGAGTTGGGCGTCAGCGGTGTCAACGTGGATATCTGGTACGCCTTTTTTGTTCCTGCAAAGGCGCCGCCTCCAGTAATCAATCGGTTAAACACCGAAATCGCAGCGATCATGAAATTGCCGGAAGTCAGGTCCGTGTTGACGAATGCCGGGCTTGACGCGATGTCATCCACGCCAAATGAGCTCACCGCAATAGTTCGCAAAGACTACCTGCGCTGGGGCTCTGTCATCAAGCGCAACGCCATTGAAATTGACTAACTCCTGCCAGATTCCTGAAATCTGCTTTGTGAGCGAGCGCGATATGAGCATGAACGCCGCCCAGACCCTGCTCGAAACTGGCGCTTCACACGCGGTGGCGCTGGAGTGTGGCGATGAGACCCTGAGCTACGAGGCACTGCGCCAGCGCGTGCGCCAGGCTGCTGGCGCCTGGCAGGCGCTGGGTTTGCGTTGCGGCGAGCGGGTTATTGTGCTGGCGCCCGACAGCATCGATTGGGTTGTGGCTTATCTCGGTGTGATCTGGGCTGGCGGTGTTGCCATCGGTGTCAATCCGCGCCTGGCGCTGTCTGAGCTGTCACCCATCGTGTCCGAGAGTGAAGTGCGTTTTATCTGGTGCGAAGCCGAAAGCGTGCCGCTGCTGCGGCCACTGCTGGTTGAGCTGGCGCTGCCAACCGAATTGGTGGCCAGCGGACCCGGTGAATCGGCGTGGGCCGTGCAACTGGCGCGCTCAAGCGGGATGGAGCCGGTGTTGCAGGACGAGCAAGCACCGGCCTTGTGGATTGGCACTTCGGGGACTACCGGCATCTCCAAAGGTGTGGTGCATGCGCAGCGTGTGGCGTTGCAACCGCATTCGTTTGCCACTGGACTGTTGCACTTGAGCGCCGCCGATCGACTCTATGCCAGCTCCAAACTCTTTTTTGCCTACGCCTTGGGTAACAGCCTGCTGGCCGGTCTGAGGGCGGGTGCCACGGTGATTCTGGACCGCCAGTGGCCCGACCCCGAACGTGTGCTGGAGATGGTGCGCCAGCATCGTCCCAGCCTCTTCTTTTGTGTACCAACGCTCTACAGCAAGATGCTGCAAAACGGCGTTGCTGCACAGCTTCGGGGCAGCGGCATTCGCCACTGTGTTTCTGCGGGCGAGAGCCTGCCAGCGGTGGTGCGCAAAGCCTGGTTGGAGGCCACCGGTCTGGCCATTACCAGCGGTTACGGAACCTCCGAGACCATGTGCCTGATGCTCTACAGCCAGGACGACAGTGGCCTGCTGCAAATCTCACCGCAGGTGCAGCTGCGCTTTGACGCGCAAGTAGACGCCACCCTGCCGCAACGCATCTGGCTGCGCA
>CAIQVX010000351.1 GCA_903875275.1 uncultured beta proteobacterium
CGGCGCAGCGTGAGGCGCAACTCCAGGCGAAGGCGGCACAGGCAGCGGCACAGGCAGCGGCACAGGCAGCGGCACAGGCAGCAGCACAGGCAGCAGCACAGGCAGCGGCACAGGCAGCGGCACAGGCAGCAGCACAGGCAGCGGCACAGGCAGCGGCACAGGCAGCAGCACAGGCAGCGGCACAGGCAGCAGCACAGGCAGCAGCACAGGCGGCAGCGCAGGCAGCAGCACAGGCAGCGGCACAGGCAGCAGCACAGGCAGCAGCACAGGCAGCGGCTCAGGCGGCGGCTCAGGCAGCAGCTCAGGCGGCAGCGCAGGCAGCGCGCCAGGAAGCCGCCCAGCGCGAAGCCCAGCGGCAGACAGCGGCCCAAGTGGCGCAACGGGTGGAAAAGCTACCAGAGTTGCGAACGGAAAGCTCAGGACGGCGCGCGCTGATTGGCCGGGCGGATCAGGATTTGCGTTTGCGGATGATGGCGGAAGGTTGGCGGCAGAAGATTGAGCAGAACGCACCGTTTGACGTCTTGCAGGCGGCCAAGACAGGCCCTTACGAGAATCCAATCGTCACCGTATCACTGCGACGTGATGGTAGTCTGGAGGGCATCGTCATCAATCGTTCCAGCGGTGTTACTGCCATTGACAATGCGGTGCGGCGCATTGTCCTGATGCTGTCTCCCTTTGCGCCGTTCGCTTCGGATTTGGCCGCGGACTATGATGTGATCGAGATCCGTCGCGTTTGGACCTTTGATACCGCCGTGCGTCTGCTGTATGGAGGGCGCTAACGGTTTCAGGTCGCTTGTTGGAGGCGACGGATCAGGGGTGATAACAGGTTTTGGGAACCACTTGCCCTGGGGTGAATGCAAGCAATATGTCAAATTTCTTTAGCTACGTTTATATTTACGTTGCCGCGTTTGCGATTGTGGTCACACTGTACTTGGGGCGTCAGCGCCGCAGACAGAAAGCGCATTCGGCGCTGTTGCAGCATGCACTGAGCAGCGGTTTGATGGAGCCACCGTCACTGCATCCGGCGGTGGATCCGAGTCGGTGCATGGGGTCGGGTGCCTGTGTCAAGGCCTGTCCGGAGCAGGCTTTGGGAGTGGTCAACGGCAAGGCCGTCCTGATCAATGGGGCGCATTGCATCGGCCACGGTGCCTGCGCCGCCGCCTGTCCGGTAGAGGCCATCAAGCTTGTTTTTGGTACAGAAAAACGGGGTATTGACATTCCGAGCGTGACGCCGCATTTTGAGAGCAATATCCCCGGAATCTTTATCGCAGGCGAACTTGGCGGGATGGGACTGATTCGAAAGGCGGCCGAACAGGGTCGACAGGCCGTTAATGCCGCGCGCAGGAAGGTCGGAGGCGACGCTGACTACGATGTGCTGATTGTGGGGTGTGGTCCAGCCGGGCTTTCGGCGGGATTGTCGGCGATCGAAAACAAGCTGCGTTACAAGCTGATTGAGCAGGAAGAGTCACTCGGCGGGGCCGTGTTCCACTATCCGCGGCGCAAGGTTGCAATGACTGCACCAGTGAAACTGGCTTTGGTCGGCACCGTCAAGTTTGGCGAAGTGCAAAAGGAAAAACTGTTGGAATTCTGGCAGGATGTGGTCGCGAAAACCGGTCTCCAGATTTCGTTTCAGGAGCGCATGGAATCCGTTGATCGGGAGGGCGATTGCTTCGTTGTACGCACCAGTCGGGCCAGCTACTCGGCCCGGACTGTGTTGCTCGCTTTGGGACGACGTGGTACGCCGAGAAAGCTCGATGTACCGGGCGAGGAATCTGCCAAGGTGGTGTACCGACTGATTGACCCGATCCAGTATCAAGGACTGGCGGTGCTGGTCGTGGGCGGTGGTGACAGTGCCCTGGAAGCGGCCATTACCTTGTCCCAGCAGCCTGGAGCGGACGTTACCCTGTCTTACCGCAGTGCCGCTTTTTCAAGAGTGAAACAGAAGAACCGTACACAGGTGGAGGAGCAGGAACGCCTTGGCCAGTTGCGGGTAATGCTCAATTCGCAGGTGCTGCGGATCTCTGACGATCATGTCGAAATCGAGCAGGATGGCGTCCCCCAGCGGATGCGCAATGACGCTGTGATCGTATGTGCGGGCGGTTTGCTCCCGACTCCACTGCTTCAGAAGATCGGAATTGAGTTTCAGACCAAGTTCGGTACCCAATGATCAAGCAATCCTACTGAGTCCACCTTGCCGC
The DNA here is from genome assembly GCA_903875275.1 of uncultured beta proteobacterium. Taxonomy (GTDB): domain Bacteria; phylum Pseudomonadota; class Gammaproteobacteria; order Burkholderiales; family Burkholderiaceae_C; genus Rhodoferax. The sequence goes on from CAIQVX010000351.1 coordinate 2,199, forward strand.
CACGTCATGGCGGCGCCCACCATTTCTGGGAGATTACTGTGTTTTCAATTATTCAATCCGCCGGATGGCCGATTTGGCCTCTGATTTTTGCCTCATTCCTCGGACTGGCCGTGGTCATCGAACGGTTGTTCAGCCTGAGGGTAAGTCGAATTGCGCCACCCAAACTGCTCGACGAGGCCATGCGCATCTCGCGACAGACGGTTGGAAAACGGGAACTTGCGGCGCAGTTGGCGGCGAGTTCGGCCCTGGGCGAGGTGTTGGCCAGCGGACTGATCGCGTTGCACAAGAACCCGAACTGCAGCGAGGACGACCTGCGTGCGAGCATGGAAGGATCTGGAAGAGAGGTTGCACACGACATGGAGCGTTACCTGAGTGCGCTGGCTACCATCGCATCGGCGGCACCGTTGCTGGGACTGCTGGGTACGGTTATCGGAATGATCGAGATTTTTGGATCCCAGTCTCCGGGGACGGGTGCCGCCGGCGCCAATCCGGCACAGTTGGCACACGGTATCTCGGTCGCCCTTTACAACACAGCATTCGGCTTGATGGTGGCGATTCCGTCGCTGATCTTCTGGCGCTATTTCAGAGCCACCGTGGATGCCTATCTGCTCACGCTGGAACTGGCGGCCGATCAGTTTGTCCGTCACCTCAAGACCTTGCGGGTAGCAGCATGAAGTTTCGTTCCAGGGTACGTGAGGAACCCGAGATCAACCTGATCCCGTTCATCGACGTTCTGCTTGTGGTGGTGATATTCCTGATGTTGTCGACCACCTACAGCAAATTTTCCGAGTTGCAGATCAGGTTGCCTTCAGCTGAAGCGCAGCCGCAGAGCAGCTACCCCAAGGAGGTTTTCGTGTCTGTGACCAGTGATGGGCGTTATGCCATTAACGGCGTGCTTGTCGCCGGCCGCAGCGTTGAAGAACTGTCAAGCGCACTGGCGCAGGCGGCGAAGGCGGGCAAGGAAACGGTGGTGGTGATTCACGCGGACGCCAGTGCTGCACACCAGTCAGTGATTACGGTGATGGAGGGTGCCCGTCGCTCCGGTCTGAGCCACATTACCTTCACGGCTCAGACTGTCGGATCCGGCGCGCAGTGACCCGGACTCCCGTCCGGGGCACTCACCCCAGTGCCACGGGCCGCGTAAGGTCGCTGCACCATTCGCTCCAGCTTCCGGCGTACAGGGCACTGCGACCCAGCCCTGCGACCTCCATCGCGATGATGTTGGGGACAGCACTGACGCCGCTGCCGCAATGGTGTACCACTGATGCCGGATCGCGTTGGCCCAGGAGGGCTTCGAATTCCGCCCTGAGTTGCTGGGCTGGTTTGAATTTTCCTGTCGGGTCGAAATTCTGGCCGAACGGACGATTCAGGGCGCCAGGAATATGTCCGGCCACCGGATCGAGTGGCTCCGTTTCACCCCGGTGCCGTGCTGGCGCTCGGGCGTCTATCAGGCTTTGCTCGGGCCGCCCCAGGTGCATCAACACCTGATGGCTTGACTTGAGCTGGATTCTGGCTTCGCGCGGAACGAAGGTGCTGGGGTTGGCGGGCCTCCCGGGGCCTGCCTCCACGGCGCCATCGCTGGCCAGCCAAGCCTGCAGCCCACCGTCAAGAACCGCCGTGTTTTCATGCCCCACCCATTTCAGCATCCACCACATGCGACCGCAGTAATTGATGCCCTGACGGTCGTAAACAACAGCCTGCATGGTCGTGTCAAACCCGACACTGGCGAGCCACATGGCAAAAGCTTCTCTGGAGGGCAGGGGGTGACGCCCAGCGGAGGCGGTGTCCAATGAGAGCTTGGATGCGCTCAGATGCCGCTCCAGATCCGCCCGAACGGCCCCGGGAATGTGGGAATCCTGGTACTGTTGGTCACCCGCCGCCGGATTGCCCAGTTCGAAACTGCAGTCGAAGACCATGCAGGGACGGGGGCTCTGCCGCATCGCCTGAAGCTGAGGTACGGAAATCAGGGTTGTATACATCCGGGGCACTTTCTGTGAAGGTTAGGGACCGAGTTTGCATTTTCAATGATCCTCTGCAGGTGTGCCGGGCAGGATCCGTGTACGCAGCACAGTCGCAGCCACGCCGCTTGCCACAATCAGCGCCATGCCAGCCCATCCGATCAGAGGAATGCTGTCGCCAAGCAGAAGCAGACTGTAGAAGGCGCCAAACACAATACCGGAATATTGCAGATTGGCGACCAGCAGCGTTGAGCCCCGGCTGTAGGCTCGGGTCATGCACCATTGACCCAGGGAGGCAAGAATCCCGATGGGTATCAGCCATGCGATCGCCTGCCAACTCACCGAACTCCACGAACTCAGCCCGGTGAAGGCGATGCCTGCCAGTCCGCAAACGGCTGATCCGAGGGAAAAATAGAACACGGTCCTTCCCTCTGGCTCGCCCGCTTTTCCCAGCGCCGTCACTTGCATGTACGCGAGCGCGGCGCCCAAGCCCGAGAGCAGACCAATCAAGCCGGCAAAGAGCTGGTTCTGATCAATGGTTGGGCGCAGCATCATCACCACGCCCGCAAAGCCAGCAAGCACGGTTGCCATCAGTGGGCCCTGACGCTCGGGCCGACCGTAGAGCATGGCTCCGCCGACGATGAAGGCAGCAACCCAGACCCCACTCATGTAATTCAGGGTCATCGCGGTCGCCAAGGGCAAATGGGCCAAAGCGTAGAACCATGAGCCCAGCGACAGCACACCAACTACGCTGCGCCAGGCGTGCATCATGGGGA